>CAMVQX010000085.1 GCA_947169755.1 uncultured bacterium | reverse complement strand
AAAATCACCTCTTCAAGAGGTGATTTTTTTGTGCCTATATGATACTATGAGCTTATGCTCAATATAAAAATCCCGGAAAATAACCCTAATTATTCACAGTTTGAAAACGCTCTTGTCAACAGGCGTTCGTTTGCGGTTACGGGATTGACCTCTGTTTTGAGACTTTTGCTCATAAAACAAATCAAAAAAATTACTGATAAAAAAATTCTTTTTATCACTTCAACCGAGCAAAACGCCCTCAAATACCAAAATGACCTTGAAAAGGCGTTTGAAATAGATTCAGAGATTTTGCCGTTTCAAAATATTTCGATGTATGAATCTGTTTCACCTAACAGATATGATTATGCCGAACAGGTCAGAATTTTGACAGAAAATCCCGATATCGTTATTGCACCTGTTAAAGCTCTGCTTGAAAAATTCCCTAAAAAGGATTTTTATGAGAAAAATTCAGTCGAATATAAAGTAGGGGACGAAATAGATTTAAAAAAAATCGCCCAAAAATTTGTAGACTTAGGTTACAAACGTTCGACAATGGTTAGTGATATCGGGGAATTTAGTATAAGAGGGGATATAATAGATTACTTTTCACTCGATAAATACCCCGTCAGAATTGAGCTTTGGGGGGATGAAATTGTTGATATAAGAAGTTTTAACAATGAAACTCAAAAATCTATCGAAAAACTTCAGTCAGCAAAAATTATGCCAATGTACAAATTTGTTTTGCCCCAAGAAACGTCGGCTCTACCTTCTGATGTGGGGGAAATTTTGACTGCCGAAGGTTATTTTGAAGGAATTGATATTTATCAAAATTATTTTAACAATGAATTAGTTAGCATTTTAGATTATTTTAAAGATTATATTCTCGTATTTGACGAGACTTCTGAAATCTATTCAAAATACGAATTTGTTGATAAAGGGTTTGAAGAACAGTTGCAAGAAAATCTTAAACTTAAGATGAATGCGCCCATTATAGGTCGAAATCATATTCCGTTTGAAGAATTTATTCAAAAATGCGCAGGGTTTATAAAAATAGGGTTCAACAACTTTGTAGACAGCGAACTTGATGAAGTAATTGAATTTGATTCCCAACCGGCTCCGAATTTCGGCGCAAAACTTGATAATATTGCGGAATTTATCCAAGGTAAAATACACCCTTCATCCTCAAGAGGAGAGGACAATTTTAGGATAATAATTGCTACCGATTATCCTGAACGTGTTAAAGAAATTCTTGCAGAACACGATATTTTTGATGTAGATTATAGCGAAAGTATTTCATCTTCCGGTACGATTTTGGAAGATTTTAAAACAATAATTTTAACCGATAGAGAACTTTTTAACAAACGTTCAAAAGAAATTACAGCTTCAAAACGTTCGTACTACAAGGAAAAACCCGAATACATTGAAAGCATAAACGACATAAAAGAGGGTGAATACGTTGTCCACAGCATTCACGGTGTTGGAATTTATGTCGGACTTTCAAAACAGGAAATTGACGGCCAGTTAAAAGACTATCTGACGATAGAATATGCAAATAAAGACAGGTTGCACATTCCAGCAGAACAAATAAATCTCCTTGTCCGCTATAGAGGTTCCGGTGCAATAAAACCAAAACTTTCCAGAATGGGCGGAAAAGATTGGGAAACTACAAAAACACGTGTTAAAAAAGAGGTTGAACAAGTAGCGTATGACCTTCTACGTCTTTATGCAAGAAGGAAAATGCAAAAAGGAATACAGTTTCTTCCGGATACTAATTGGCAAGTTGAAATGGAAGAAGCTTTCGAATATACTGAAACTCCTGATCAAATGCGCGCTATCAATGAAGTTAAATCTGATATGGAAAGCGAACAGCCGATGGACAGACTTATTTGCGGAGATGTCGGATTTGGCAAAACTGAAGTTGCGATGAGAGGAATTTTTAAAGCAGTTGCTTCCGGCAAACAAGTCGCTGTCGTTGTCCCTACAACAATTTTGGCATTTCAGCATTATCAAACAATTTCCGAAAGGTTTAAACCGTTCGGGGTAAATGTGGAATTGTTATCGCGTTTCCGTTCTCAAAAAGAACAAAAAGAAACAATAAAACACCTTGCTACAGGCGAATGTGATGTTGTAATCGGCACGCACAGACTTTTGCAAGAAGGAATTGTGTTCAAAGATTTGGGACTTTTGGTAATTGATGAAGAACACAGATTTGGCGTGCGCCACAAAGAAAAATTAAAACAGTTGAGAGAAAATATTGATATTATAACTATGTCTGCGACTCCGATTCCGAGAACGCTTTATATGTCACTTTCCGGCATAAAAGATATGTCTATAATTAACACACCGCCTAAAAACAGATTGCCAATACGTACCTACGTCGGCGAATGGAATGAAAATATGGTAAAAAATGCCATAGTACACGAACTCGACAGAGAAGGACAAGTTTTTTATCTTTACAATCGCGTTGAAACGATTGAAGAATTTAAAACTCAACTCCAAAAACTTGTCCCCAATGCAAGGATTGCCGTAGGGCATGGACAAATGGATGAAAAAGTTTTGGAAAATGTGATTATAGATTTTGCAAATCACGAGTACGATATTCTTTTAGCTACTACAATTATTGAAAACGGTATTGATATCCCAAATGCCAACACCATGATTATTCATAATGCTGACAAATTCGGTCTTGCACAGTTATACCAGTTGAGAGGTCGTGTCGGACGTTCTCAAAGGCAGGCATATTGTTATTGTTTCTACAAAAAATCCAAAGAAATTACACAAGATGCTATGCAAAGACTTAAAGCAATAAAAGAATTTACGACACTCGGAAGCGGATATCAAATTGCAATGAGAGACGTTGAAATCAGAGGTGTCGGAAATATCTTGGGTACAAAACAACATGGACATATGGTGAATGTCGGATTTGATACGTATTGCCAGCTTTTGGAAGAAACAGTTCAAGAGCTTCAAGGTCAAGTAGTAGACAAAACTAATCCAACCATCGTTGATATAAATGTAACAGCGTTTATTCCTGATGAATGGGTAGGTTCAAAAGAACAAAAGATGATTGAATATAAACGACTTGCTGATGTTAAAACCGATATGGAATTGGATTATATTACAAGCGAGTGGAAAGATCGTTTTGCCAAACCGCCCGAAAGTGTAGAAAATTTAATAAAATTAATCAGAATAAGACTTGCGGCAACAGAAGTCGGAATTTCTTTAATTCGTGAAACTCAAGATAATATAAGAATATACACCCCATTCACACAGCCTGAATGGAAAATTATTCAAAGAGGTTTGCCGTCCGAGATTTTGCGTAAAATAAAATTTACAATTGCGCCAAAGTCTTGCGAAGACGGAAATTCTATTCTTTTGCTTAACAATTCTTACATGAATTTTGACGAAATATTTAACATTTTGATTGATTTGTTTTATCATGTACATAAAATTAGCAGTGAGTATAAAACTTAAAAAAGGAGAGATAATGATTAAAGGGAAAAAATTACTGGCTACACTGGCTGTAAGTGCGGTTTTGTTTGCAGGCTGCGGATTAAAATCAGGTGAAGCAATTATTAAAGTTAATGATACAAAAATTACTCAAGGTCAGTTTGATGAAATGTTTGATAAACAAGTTTCAAACAGCTTTGTAAAAGCACTTGGTATTGATATTCAGAGCGATAAAAATTCATTTGTATACCTTTTAATGAAAGAAAGAGTAATAAACGAACTTATAATAAAAACATTGCTTGATCAGGAAATCGCAAAACGCGGTATAAAGGTTACGAATGCTGATGTTGATGATGCAATTAAAGAAATTGTTGACAAATTAGGTTCAAAAGAACAGTTGGATAACATTTTAAAACAAAATGGTGTTTCTCCTGCTCAATTTAAAAGTGATTTAAAAGAAGAAGTTAAAATGAAAAAACTTGCCAAAGAATTAGGTTCTTCTAATGTATCTGATGCTGAAGCAAAGAAATTTTATAACGAGAATATTGACAAATTTAAACATGACGAAAGAGTCAGAGCTTCTCACATTTTAGTTTCAATAAATCCGGAAGAGATAACTGAGATTATAAAATCTGATAAAGCAAATGAATCATTGGATGACGCAGCGATAAAAGCAAAAGTTGATGAAGAAATTAAAGCAAAAGAAGCAAAAATCAACCAGCTTTTAGCTGAAGCTAAAAAAGATCCGAGCCAATTTGCAAAACTTGCAAAAGAAAATTCAGATGATACAGTAACAGCCGTAAAAGGTGGAGATTTAGGCTTTTTTGCCGCTAAAGAAATGGTTCCGGAATTTGCAAAAGCTGCATTTGCTATGAAGCCTAATACAATTTCAGACAAACCTGTAAGAACTCAATACGGTTATCACATTATTATGGTTACAGACAGAGCTGCAGCCGGTACTGATTCGTTTGAAAAGGTTCAAACTGAAATCAAAGGTTATTTGGAAAACCAAAAACAACTTGAGCTTATTGACAATTTGACAGAATCATTAAAGAAAAATGCAAAAATCGAATTTGTTAACGCAGAATATAATCCTGAAAGTATTCAGAAAAATGTTCAGGAAACAATGAAAAAACAAGCGGCAGAAGGGGAAAAGAAATAGTATATAATCAATAATCAAAAAATCCTTCTTTTGCGAAAAAGAAGGATTTTTTTAATGATACAAGTTTTTATGTTATAATTTTTCAGGAGGAATTTATGACAAAGCCAAATATAGCAATTTTAGGAGCAACAGGTGTTGTTGGAAGAGAAATTACAAAAATAGTTGATGAATTAAAAATAGATTTTAATGAAATTAAATTTTTATCCAGTGCAAAATCAGCAGGTTCAAAACTGGAATTTCAAGGGAAAACTTATACCGTTGAAGAAGCAAAACCGGAAAGTTTTGACGGTGTAAATATTGTACTTGCATCAGCAGGCGCATCAACTTCTAAACTTTTTGCCCCTGAAATTGTCAAACGCGGCGGAGTTTTAATTGATAATTCATCAGCTTTCAGGATGGAAAAAGATGTTCCTTTAGTTATTGCTTATGTAAATGATGAAGATTTAAGAAATCATAAAGGTATAGTTGCAAATCCAAATTGCTCAACATCTCAATTAATGCTTGTTTTAAAACCTTTGCACGAAAAATTCGGAATAAAAAGACTTATTGTATCTACATACCAGGCAGTTTCCGGTGCAGGCTTAAAAGCAATAAATGAATTGGAAGCAAATACAAAAGCATATTTGAATAATGAAGATTTTACACCTCAAGCATTTAAAAAACCTATTGCTTTCAACGTTATTCCTCAAATAGATGTATTTGTAGAAAACGGTTACACAAAAGAAGAAATGAAAGTTGTAAACGAAACTAAAAAAATTCTTCACCTTCCGCAAGATTTGCCAATTTCATGTACAGCTGCACGCGTTCCTGTGTTTAACAGCCACTCTGAAGCTGTAGATATTGAATTTGAAAAATCCGTAACTCCTGACGAGGTAAGAGAAATTCTTACAAATTCATTTGGAATAAAAGTAATTGATAATATTGACAATTTTGAATATCCTACAACAAGGGATTCATCAGGTGTTGATCCTGTTTTTGTCGGTCGCATCAGAAAAAATCTTGCATTTGACAACGGAATTTCATTGTGGTGTGTTGCTGATAACCTTAGAATCGGCGCAGCATTAAATACCGTAAGAATTTGTCAAAAGATTATTGAAATGAAACTATATTAATCTTAACAAAATATAACTTTTAAGACTTTTATACTTGTTTTTGGTATTATACAGGTATGTTGATTAAGAGGGAAAATTTACGGTCTTTAATCGATCGGATTCACCAAGAGGGTAAAACCGTTGTAGCAACAAACGGTTGTTTTGACATACTCCATGTCGGACATGTCAAATATCTTGAAAAAACAAAAACTTTTGGAGATTACCTCATTGTACTTTTAAATTCAGATAAATCGGTAAAGTCAATAAAAGGTCCGACACGTCCTGTCAATAACGAACTTGATAGAGCAGAAGTTTTGAGCGCATTAAGATGTGTTGACTATGTTGTTTTATTTGATGAAGACAGTCCAAGAAACCTTTTAGATGAGATGAAACCTGACGTTTATACAAAAGGCGCAGATTACAATATGGACACTTTACCGGAAGCTGATATAATGAAAAAAAACGGAACAAAAGTAGAATTTATAGACTTTGTGGAAGGAAAATCAACAACTTCAATTATAAAAAAAATGACAATATAAAAAAATAGGAGTATAAATTATGCCAACATTCACACTTGAAGAAATTACGTCATTAACAGACGGTATGTTAACAAAAGTTGAAGATGCAAAAATTTCGCAAATTGCACCTCCGCTTTTGTCTGATGAAAACACTTTAGCACTCGCATTGGGCGAAGAAGAAATTGCTAACCTTGCAAAATCTAATGCAAAGGCAGCACTTGTACCTTTGGGTGTTCAAATTCCTAATCTTACTACGATTGAAGTTGAACGTCCCAGACTTGCTATGATGAAATTATTGAATATGTTTTACACTGCACCTGAGGTAAACAAAGGCATTCACCCAACTGCAGTTGTTCATGAGACAGCAAAAATAGGTCAAAATGTTCAAATCGGACCAAATGTTGTAATTTCTCATGATGCAGTTATTGGTGATAACACAAAAATCCTTGCAAATTGTTACATTGGCGGCGGAGCAGTAATAGGTAAAAACTGTTTCTTCCACGCAGGTGTAAATATTGGAGATAGAGTTCAAGTTGGAAATGACGTAATCTTGCACCATGGTGTATCTTTGGGGGCTGACGGTTTCAGCTTTGTAACAGAAAACCCTGATAACATTGAACAAGCAAGAAAAGATGGTGAAATTAAAGAAACAAATTCAAAACATGTAATCTTTAAAATCCCGTCAATCGGTTCTGTTATTATCGGAAACAATGTAGAAATAGGCGCTAATTCTACAATAGACAG
>CAMVQX010000084.1 GCA_947169755.1 uncultured bacterium | reverse complement strand
AAGGAGCTGAAAAACTCGGCTGCTCATTTGAAGAATTAAAAGCAGCCGCATTTAAATTACATGCATTATTTTATCGTTCACCTGACACTATTTTACAAAATGCCCAAACATCTGCAAAATTACTTGGTCTATCTAAAAAAGAATTTATTGATTGCGGTCTAAAACATCCAATCCTTCTTATGTCAAAACCTGATACACATCTTAAAAAATTACAAATTTTCAATTATTACAAAAAAATAAAAGGTGAAGAAAATAGTAATCGCAAAATAATAATAACATCATACAACAGACTTTATTCAAATATTATGTTCTACTTGCTGGGAAAAAATAATCCGGGAACTGTCTCCGGAAACATTGCCAATTTTAATATCAAAAAATTCATACAAGCAAATGCAGACAAAACTTTTAAATTTACCATACCTCAAGATACCGCATCAAATGATTTTGTACAATTTATTAATGAAACATCCCAAAAAACAATCGGCAAAAATATTTTTGAATTCAAAATAGTAAACAATGCAGTTTAAATTATAAAATTGATATGCTAATTAATGAATATAAACAACAAAATATTTATTTTCAGGCTATAAGATTAAAACCGAAAGATTATGAAAAATCAAAACAGATAATGAGCCGATTAGCTAATCCTGCACAAAAAACAGATAATGATATTACCGAATTATACAGAATCTTTTATCCCTATATTCAAAAAGAGGCAGAATACAAATCAAAACCAAACACATTCAATGATGTTTTTTCCGAAATGAATTTGCTATTTTTGGAATTAGTCAATGATATAAAAAATAATCCTCTGATAAAAGATATAATTTCTAAGTTAAATAAATATTACCCGTCAAAAGATGTACGCAATATTGGTGATCATAACAACTCGCTTGATCTTCATATGTTTAGTAACAATTTGAGGCTTCGCAGAATAGATCGTGTTACATCAGATCAACTGCCCATGCCTGACTCTGCTGTTGAAATTGAAAACCACAGAAAGCAATTAATAAGTATTCTTAATAAATCCAATTTACCGGAAGCTATAAAAATAAGAATAGAAAAATATTTGCAACTTGGGAGTTACAAAGCTGTAGCAAACGAAGAAGGTACTTCCACTGATACAATATCTAGAAATATTCGCAGCGGGATTATAAAAATACAATATGAAAATAATTCTATTCCGCCCAAAAGCCTTAAACATCTGGAAAATTTAGTAAATACGCTTGAAATAGATGTTGATACCGCAATAAATTTATTAATAAGAAATAGTGACCCGGCAGTTATAAAAAACAACCTTCAAGATATAGCAGAAGTATTAGAATGTTCTTATAAAGAAATTAAACAAAAAGCGCTAACATTTCCTGCAATATCTATATTAAGCAAGGAATATATTCTCAAATACATTGATGAATGTGCACAATCAATGAATTGTCAAACAAGCGACATAAAAAAAATAATAAGAAAACGTTTCTCAATAGTAATGAGAAAGCCGGAAACCCTTAAAGAAAATATTAAAAGAATTTCCGAATATACAGAAACGCCTGAAAAAGAAATTATTAAACAAATATTAGAATTCCCGAGAATAATTTCTTTTAATTCTGAAACTATTATACATATCAATAAAATCAGAAATTATTTTAGACAATTAACCGGTCAAATCCCTGTTAAAAGATTTGATAATATATCATACAAAAAAGCGTATTCAGACATACTTTGCACCCTTATGAGAGAATCTAACCCCGGAATTATAACAGACAGTTACAGAAATTTTAATTTAGATGAATTTTTAAAAACTCATGCAAATGAAACATTTACTATAAAATTGCCTGACAATGAAATCGTTCCGGATTTTATAAAATACATGCAAGAACAATCTGAAATAATTGCAAAAAGAAATATATTTGATTTTAATGTTGTTGAAAATTTTCAAGATACATATATTGATTTTACCAAAATTCCAAAAGAAAAAGAAAAACAAGCCGAACAAATCGTTAAAACACTCTTAAGACTCCCTGAATTTAAAAATAAAGAGATTGATATTTTTAAAATAAATATTTTGAAAATTATGCATTTATTTAATTATTCACCTGAAAAAATAATTGAATTAGCAAAAAAACAACCAACTTTATTAAAATTAAAACCTGAAAGTTTATACAAAAATCTACAATTACACAATTACTACCGAAAAATTCAATATAAAGACCCTTCTAATGAGCTTATAATAACTAATGAACACAAAACTTGTTCAAGGATAATTCACACATTGTTAAAGCGTCAAGACAAGAGAAGTGTACCACATCTATTTCAAGAATTTAATCTTATGGAATTTATTAAAACTAACAGTGATAAACATTTCACCTTTAATATCCCTCAAGATAAAAATGCACAAGATTTTGTACAATATATGACGCGTATTTCAAAAGATATAACGGGCAAAAATATTTTTGAATTCAATATTGTTGAAGATTGGCAGCCACCACACAAACCTACTATTGATATTCCGGAAATTTCAATCAAGCAAGAAGAACTTGAGCAAATTGAAAGCATTATTGGAAAAATTTCTAACCTGCCTTATTTTGCAAATAAAAATTTAGATAATTTTAAAATCAAAATTTTTAGAATTATGCATTTATTCAATCTTTCATCCGAAGAAATAATTAAACTTGCCCAAAATAAACCTGTTATATTTAGTTTGAAACCCGAAAATTTATATGAAAATTATAAAGCATATAATTACTATCAAAAAATCCAACACAAAAAACCAAGCGATGAAATTATTACAACTTCCAAAACTGTAATTTACCGGAAAATGATTTTTGCATTATTAAAACATCAACACAGTGAAGTTGTTCCAATAAATATTATTAATTTTAATTTTGAAGAATTCTTAAAAACAAATTCAAATAATCATTTTACACTCAAGATTCCTCAAGATGAAACTGCACAAGATTTTATACAATACGCAACTCGCATTTCAAAAGAAGTAACAGGTAAAAATATTTTTGAATTTAATATTATTGAAGATTGGCAAAATCCACACAAACCATCTATGGGTATCCCTCAGAAAGAACTTGAACAAATTGATATCATTATTGAAAACCTTTCAAAACTTCCTGATTTTAAAAATAAAAATTTTAATAATTTACGAATCAAAATTTTCAAAATGATGAACTTATTCAACCTTTCACCTGAAGGAATAATTGACCTTGCGAAAAAACAACCGGCTATATTTAAATTTAAACCTGAAAACATACACGAAAATTTAGAAATCTACAACTTCTATCGAAAAATACAAGGCAAAAAACCCTCAGATAAAATCGTAATAACAGACAGAACTACAATTTATCCAAAAATAATTTTTGCACTGCTAAAACACCAATATTCGGATACTGTCCCACTGAGGTGCAAATATTTTAATGTGGAAGAATTTTTGAAAGCTAATGCAGGTAACCATTTCTCTTTTAAAATTCCGCAAAGTAAAGCCACACAAGATTTTATACAATATGCAACCCAACTTTCCGAAAATACAATCGGTAAAAATATTTTTGAATTCAAAATAACAGATAATTTTATCAGTATTTAATATGAGTTGACATGTCAACCCGTTGACATATAAACCTTAATTGTATATAATTACATGGTGAAAGAGATAAAAAAGAACCATTATGTCGACACTGTGATATATTCAGTCGATATGATTATCAGAAATGTAAAATCAGAATTGAGACAGAGAGTTGATAATCTCGGCATGGGTATCACAAGTGAGCAGTTCGTTGTACTTGATACAATTTGTTGTTACAAAAATATTTATCAACAACAATTGTCAGACATATTGATGAAAGACAAATCAAATACAACAAGGATAATCAAACTCTTAGAACAAAAAGAATTGGTAAAAAGAACTGTCAGCAATTCAAACGGTAAACTTGTTTATATTCTTGAAGCAACAGACAAAGGTAAAAATCTTATAAAAGATAACATGCCGACAATAAAAAAATTCATAACTGATATTTTTGAAAATATCACTGATGAGGAAATAGAAACACTTCATAGGTTGAGTGCAAAATTCCAAAAAGACTTATCTAATATCAAAAAATAAATCATATAAATTTTAATCATCACCATCTCTTAACTCTGCAAAAGCAGAGTTTTATTTTTGGCAAAAAATAAGAGCCATTCGGCTCTTATTTTTATTTAATAACTTTCTTTTCTTTTGAAAATGTGCCGGCCTTTTTATCTTTACCCAATGTCCATCTGAAGCCTGCCTGAAGTACTACACCGGTTCTTCCGCCGTTTCTGAGCATTGTTTGGAAGAATGCCGTGAATCTCTTGCCCCAAGATTTTTGAACACCTGCACCGTATTGAACATAAGGTTTAACAGACATGTTTGGTAATTGTGTCTGATTAGCTGTGAAATCAGTTTTACCCATAATGTTCCACATCATATCTACACCTAAGTATGGCTGCCAACCATTTTCAAGATTACCGATTAATTTGATACCGGGTGCAACTTGGATTGCATTCAAAGGATCACTCTTAATTTTTACACCCGCAGCATTTGTATAATCAAATGTGTTTGCAAATGTATAACCCAAGAACAACGAAGGTTGAATAATCAATTTGCCTTTAGCAACTTCAATATTGTAACCTGTTTTGTTTGCGATACCTGCGGTAAGCATTGAGAATTTGTCAGTTCCATATGCCGTGAACGCTTCACCGCCGCTAGCACCTGTTGAAATTGTCAAGCCGGTAAAGAAGTTACCTTTGTATAATGTACCGGTTACACCAAGTGTACCGCCCTGTTGGTTCATATCTATGCCGTTATATGATTGGTGGCTTCCGTTGTAACCGACAAATGCAGAAATAACACCTTTGTAACCTCTGCCTAAATCGATTAAATCAGTATCGCCGCCATAAAGCATTCCGTAAGCAACGTTGGAAACACCTGTTCCGTTTTTCAAATCAACAGATTCAAAAGTTGTATAAGGTTTTACCCACATAGCTGAAGATGTTTCAGGTAAACTGCTTGTTGCATAAACAGGTTGAGTTACTGCATCAGCATATTTATTAACATTTTCTGCAGCTAATCTCTGTTCTCTTGAGTATTTTGTATATCTGTCCATATGGTAGAAGCCGTCTTGCAACACTTGTGATTGGGTTAAGAAACCGCCAACCAATGATGCTACAGGGCCTGCCATTACTGATGGGTTAAAATCTTTAAAGCTGTTACCTGTTCCGCCGTAATTCAACCAACCGTTTGAAAGACTTCCGCTCAAGCGTCTGATTGGTGTCATTATTGTCGGTAGTTCAAAGTAATCAGATGTAACGTTTGCTCTGCCGAGTTTTGTTGTATCACCTAAGTGAATATGGATACTGTCTTTTACTGGCGAACCTGTAAAGTTTATGTCCGATACATGGAAGATACCGCCGTTATTAGTAACGTTTGCATCAAATGTATCTGAAGTTAAGTTTGTCAAGTTGAAATCTAATACCAAATCAGCTTTGTTGTTTAAGTTTACGTTGCCTAATTTTGTATTTGTAATTTTGTTATCACCTACATCTATACCGCCGCCGTTTACGTTTAATACGTTAGCGCCTAAAAGATCAGCATCGGGTGTGAAAGCCAACATACCGGAATTCAAATTAACCGTATTGCCGGTAATTTTACTATCAATAAATAAATCTCCGTTAATATTTGTTGTACCGCTACCGGAAATATTACCTTGAGTTGTACCGCCTGTAAAATTAAGAATACCATCGTTATTGATTATATCTGAAATTAAATTTTCGGCATCTGTTGTAATTGTTCCTTTGTTATTAACCGTTGGGGCGGTAATTACATCGTTATTAACAACATTACCTTCGTTATTAAACTTATTTTGATCGATTGATGAATTGTTGATGAAATCGCCAGATTTATGAGTAAGAGTACCTGTACCCATGATTGGCATTATATTTGTAAAGTCGTTGTTTACGGTCATTTCACCATTATTTTCAATTAAGCCTAAATTTTCAGCTGAACCGTTTATGTTTAATTGATTTTCGTTAACAATTCTTCCTGTTATATCAAGGTTATTACCGTTAAGATTTAATATACCTGTATCACCGATACTAACATCGCCAAGGTTATTAAATTTATCCGCAACTGAAACAGTACCGGCTATATTGAGTTCAGAGTCTGAATCTATTTGCAATGTATTTTGATTAACATTTGCACCATTTGCAATATTTGTTGAACCGGATAGGATATTCATTACACCGCCGCCGGTTGCATTTGAAATATTGTCAGCGATAATATTTTCACCGCCCAAGTTCAAGTTGCCATCGTTTATAATACCATTTGTATTTCCTGAAATTTCAGCATTAATCAATGTTAAAGTATTGCCGTTTGAAACAGTTGCAACAGTGTCAGCACCCGTAATTTTTGTATCATTTATTTCAACTTCAGTTGCAGTTCCTGATGTCAATTCAAACAAGTTGTGTTGATTACCTTGTTCATCAGTACCATTTATTGTTGATCTGTTTCCATTTTCGTCCATAACACCATTGATAACAAGTTTTCCTGAAGCAGTTGTACCGGAATCTTTAGAAACAACAAATTCATCATTCGCAGAATCAAAATTGAAATGTCTTGTTTCTGTTGTCTGGTATTGATTTACAAGTGCGAGATTATCGGCTTTATCAGTATAAACAGGATCGCTGTCATCAACGGTTACTATCCAATCCAAAGTATCCAATAATCCTTGTTCAGAACCGATTACAGAAATGGCTGAATCAATTGTTCTTGTAATAGTATAACCGCCAAATTCGTCATTCCAATTGATATCAGGACCTGTCCATTCATCAGAACCTGTAATCTCTTTTGTAACAGTTTTGTTGAAATCATTCAAAACATCAGTACCGAGTGATATTGTTGTATCTTCATTATTTCCGTACAAAACTCTTTGAGTAATTTCTGTATCTTCCGTAAAATCTTGAATTGCTTTGCCGATAAGATTTATATCAGAAATTACAAAATT
>CAMVQX010000083.1 GCA_947169755.1 uncultured bacterium | reverse complement strand
CAACATCTTTGTTTATCAGATTGGTTTTTAGATATTTGTCTGAAAGCCTGCCTAAAATACTGCCGATAAGAAGGTCGCCTCCAAAATATGTAATTGTTGAAGCTGTGCTTCTTATGGACGTATCTTTTAGCTCTGTCTGATTTCTCGATGCTAAAGTGATACCGGAATATATTCCAAAAGAAGCTAATAACAATGATAGTCGGCTCATAAATATTCCGTCTGTATAGTCAAATCTCGGGCCGATTTTTTTGATGTAATTGTATAAGGCGTTTGATTTTTGAGAAGTTAGTCCTTTTTTAACCAATAGCGGAGTCAATGTTAATGCAGCCAAAACACTGAGCCAAGCCGCCTTTCGCAACGGTTCTTTTTTCTTGTAACTTTCAGCTCTCTTTTCGACGATGTCTTTGTCTGCCATTGAAAATTCTGCTGAATATCCGTCTTGTTTGGTTTTGCGTTTGGTTTGCCAATTGTTGAAAAATCCTACACAGCCGATTGAAGCTGAAGTGAAGAACAAGTCAAATGCCAGAACAGAATTTTTCGCATTAATAATTTTCTTTCTCAATACTTCATAATCTCCGCCAACCTTGTCTAATATCGGTTTGTAATCGGTTTTTAATTTTTCTGATAGCAGTTTTACACCTTTTTCGGTTTCTTTGGCATTGACAAGGTATTTATTTGATAATTGAATGAGGTTAGCATCTTTTGCGCTGAAGGTTTTTGTCAACTTAGCAATATGCTTCATTGCGAGTCTGTTTGTCAAAGGCAAAGTAACAAGCGGTGAAAGATAACCGAGTGCAAAACTGAATGAGGCCTTGTTAAATTTCTCTCTTCGTTCTTGATTGTTGTTAGCCATTATAATTTGCGGAGCATCAAGTGCGGTTACGTCCAAAACGGCTTTACCCAGCAAAACTCTCTCATCAAGATATGACGCCAAATTTACTAAAGGTACACCTTTAAAGTTTGGCTGTTTGGGCCTTGATATATCAATACTATTTAGGCTAACCTGCATGCAAAATGTAAAACTCGTAAATGATTTTTTTTGCTATTTTTAAAAGTATTGTTTTTAAATTTTTGTAAAAAATTTTTTATTCTAATAACAAAATTTATTTTTGACGAATTTTATTATTGCCAAAGAGAAAAATATAAGGATATTAATTATGGATTTAACAGTAAACGCATACAGACCTGTACAAAGATATACGTATAAGCCGACGCAAAGATCTGCATATAAACCGGTATTTAAAGGCAGTTTGAGTCAAAGTACAATTGAACTAATCAGTAGTGCAGGCACATATAAAGTGACTAGAAATTACAGGGGCCTTAAATTTCAATATTTAGATGAACCACTGCTTGAAAGAGTAACAGAAGAATGTTTAGCGCTTAAAAATGGTTTAACTGAACATATGAAAAAATACCCTGATAATGTCGTACTTAGAATGTATGATTTGGGCGCTAATATTGGTGCAAGCTTTCATTTTGAGCATCCGGATTTAAAAGAAACCGTGTCTGGAGTTGGTGCCGGATATGGCTATTACGGAGATAAGTATTCATATAAGCTTCAAGCTATGCAGACGGTTTCCGAGTGTATTAAAACAAAATGCTTGCCGGAAATTGTCAATCCAAAGATACTTGATAATATAATGGAAGTTAATCCTCATATTAAAACAGATATTAAAATTCGTGATGAGATTGCAAAAGAATTCGCCGCTGAGACAAATCTTTTAGAAAGATATGAAGCAAAAAAACAAGAGATGTTCGCAAGTTATAATAAACGAATTGACAAACTTAACAGTCTACTAAATAGTAGTGATCCTGATATAGCTAGTCAGGCAAGATTAAATGAGGCATTAGGATTACCTAGAACTTATGGATTAGAACAATATATCTACTAATGGATCAAGGGCAAAATGAAATGTGCCCACTGAAAATATTAGCTAACAAAATGGAGGTAAGGTTTAGCCTTTACCTCCATTTTGGGCTCACTGGGCTTTTTGGCTCGGTGGCATTGAGCGAGTCTGCGGTTGCCGACTGCAATGGCTTTGCCCAGCAAAACTCTCTCATCAAGATATGACGCCAAATTTACTAAAGGCGCTAATTTAAAGCAATTTGCTCAATATGCTCAACTAATGGAAAGATATCAAGAAAATAGAGACAACATATTTTATAAACATGCAAAATTATGCGAGCAACATAATAGAGAAATGTCTAATAAAAAGGCAAGAAGCTATATATCATAGACTGTCAGCAGATGCATTAAAAAATCGAATTAAGAACAAGGCAAATTGTCAAACTTAGTTTGACATACTTTAAAATAAAACGACATTTTACCTTACCTTAATGCTTTCGTCCATGTATTTGATTAACGGGTAGATAAAGAATTCAATAATTCTGCGTTTGCCGATTTTGATTTCATTTGTCGTAGACATTCCGAATTTTATTGATTGTTCTTTTCCTTCAACCATCAAGGTTGTATTTTGGGGTTCAATATAAACTTCAAAAATAGGTCCTAAACGTTCATCTTCAACGCTGTTTGGCGAAACAACTGTTACTACACCGTTTAATATCCCGTATTTTTGAAAGTTATATGTGTCAACTTTTATTGAAACTGGCATGTCAGGCTCAATAAAACCCACATCATGGTTCAAAACCTTAGCTTTAATAAGCATATCTGCATCTTTGGGTACGATTGTCATAATTTTTTCAGCAGGAGAAACAACTCCGCCGATAGTGTGTACCAAAATTTTGTTTACGTAACCTTCAATCGGTGATTTTAATATTTGTTTCTGTTTTTCTATTTGAATTCTTTTGTTTCGGATTTCTGTTAAAGATGCGTTTAAAGCCCCAATTTCATGAGAAAGCTCGGTTGTTTCTTTTACCGATGCATCATATCTAGATTGTGGGATTATATCTCTTACAGCTGCAAGTCTGCTTCTTTCGCTGCTTGCAACAGATAATTTTGAACGAGCAGAAGCTATTTGCTCTGAAATCCTTGCTTCTTCGGCTCTCAAGTTGTTCAATTCCAATTCCGGTTCATATTCTGCCGGAGACACTATTGCAACAACCTGCCCTTCTTTCACATAATCACCTTCAGCGACTTCAATAGATGTAACGACACCTTTTTCAAGAGATTGAATTACTTTTTCTTCTCCGTTAGGAATTATTATACCTTGAGCTGTTACAACAATATCAACTTTTCCAAGATAAAGCCATAAAACGGCAATTACCATAAACGATATAATTACCCAAAATACTGTATTACCGATTGGGTTTACAGGTCTATCTTCAATTTCTGCCAAAATCGGTTTGAATTCATGGCTGTCATCTTGTTTTGGAAATATTTTTTCTAATAATTTCATTTTATGTCCTTTATATTATGCAGATTGTGCTTCGTATAATTTTTTGAAGTATCCGTCGTGCTGAAGTAATTCTTGAGGCGTTCCAATTTCTACAATTCTTCCGTTATCAAAGCATATAATTCTGTCACAGTCTTTTATTGTAGACAGACGATGTGCGATAATTATTGTCGTTCTGCCTCTTGAAATAAGATTCATATTATCTCTTATGATTTTTTCGGATTCATAATCGAGTGCTGATGTAGCTTCATCAAAGATTAATATTCTCGGATTGGAAATTAAGGCACGGGCTATTGCGATGCGCTGTTTTTGGCCTCCGGAAAGACTGGAACCACGCTCTCCTACTTCTGTATCGTATCCTTTTGGAAGTTTTGAAATAAATTCGTGAGCTCCTGCTATTTGTGCAGCCTGAACTATTCCTTCCATCGGAATATTAGGTCTAGGAAGCGCAATATTATCTTTAATTGTTCCTGAGAACAAGTAATTTTCCTGTAAAACTATGCCGATATTTGTTCTTAGCCATACAGGATTGATGTTGCGGATATCAATCCCGTCAATATAAATCGTACCTTCTGTTGTGTAGTACAATCTTTGGATAAGTTTAGCTATTGTTGATTTTCCGCTACCGGAACGCCCTACAAATCCTATTTTCTCTCCGGCTTTTATATCCAAATTAATGTTATTCAAAACCATTGGAGCATCTACGTTGTATTTAAACGAAAGATTCTCGATTTTTATATCACCTTTGACTTGGCTTAATGTAATTGCATTGCCTGATTGCATTTCAAGAGGGCTGTTTAAAATATCTCCAATACGGTCAACTGCCAAGAGTGTCTGTTGAAAATCGTTCCAAAGTCCGACAAGTCTGAGCATCGGTGCGCTAAATTGTCCTGAAAACATTTGGAATGCTATTAATTGACCTATTGTAAGTTTGTTTTCAATAACGAGCATTACGCCGACATAAAGAATTGCGATTGTCATACCCTTCTGTAAAAATCCGCATATAGAACCTGTAAAGTTACCCATAATCGCAAGGTTAAAACTGGATTTTAAGTATTTGCCCAACTTATCTTCCCATTTTCTAAACATTGAGCCTTCAATGGCGAGGGATTTTACGGTTTGTACGCCTGTTACCGCTTCAACAAGATATGAATTTGAATGAGCTCCCATTTGGAATTTTTCTTCTAATCTTGTTCTTAATTCAGGTGTTATCAAAACATAGATTACACCGATGATTGCCAAAAATCCAAGTGATATGAATGTCAATTTTACGCTGTAAACAAACATTATTGCCAAAAATACGACAGAGAAAAACGCATCAATCAAAACAGATACTGATTTATCCGTAATAAATTCTCTTATACGATCCAATTCTCTTACTCTTGCAACAATGTTACCGACTTGACGGTTTTCAAAGTATACATAATATAATCTGAAAAGATGTCTGAACAATTTTGCACCGAGCTTTGCGTCAATTTTGTTGGTTGTATGTATAAAAATATAATTACGGGAAAGGTTTAATAACAGTTCAAATATTGCAACAACGATAAATGCAAATGCCAAAACATCAAGTGTTGAAATTGTTCTGTTTACAAGAACTTTATCCAAAATAACCTGTGTAAACAGAGGTGTTACAAGTCCGAATAATTGGACAACAAATGAACCTAAAAGTACTTGCCCTATTATTTTTTTGTATTTAAAAATTTCGTTAAAAAACCATTTGAATCCGAATTTAACATCATCTTCAATCATTTTGTGTCTGATTATAAGAATAAAATCTTTCATCTGTTCTTGAAGTTCTTCGTATGTATGTGATTGAGGATGTTTTTCAAGAGGCTTGAGTGTCAAAACTTTATTTTCATCAGGTTTTACCGCAAGCAAAACAATATAAGAATTGTCTTTTAACTGTAATATTGCAGGTAGCGGATATTTTTCATTCAAATCCTTTAAGGTAAAATCTTTTTTCTTTATTTTAAACCCTTTATTTTTTGCAATTCTTATGATTTCTTCGGGCTCAATATCTGCTGTTTGTATCCCGTATTCACGAACAATAGAGCGCATATCAATGTCTATATTGTTGATTCTTGATACAATTTCTAAAGATATCAATCCTGAATTTACTTGTGGTTTTTGTTCTTGTTGTTCCATTTTTTATCCTTAAATTTGATCTTCAGTCAATATCTGAAGTCCTTTTGTAAGTCCTGTCAGCGTTATCATATTTTTTTCAAATTCTATCTGTTCATTGAGAAGTTCGATTTTTGTCTCATTTTGTTCAATAGGTGAAATCAATCTTTTTGAAGCGAGCCTGCTTGTTGAATTTGTTTTGTCTTGAAGTTCATTTATAATTTGTTTGTTATTTTCAATTTGTTCTTCTAAATAAGCCAAATTGTTTTTCATAACCTTCAAACGCATTATGTATTGAGTTACGGCTTTATCACGTTCAACTTTCATTTGTTCAAGTCCCAATGATGCTTTTTGAACGATTGAACTGTTTTTAAACCCGTCAAAAATTGGCATGTTCGCCATAGCACCTACGGTAAAATTCGAAGGCTCAATATTCCCGAGTGCGCTGTTGTAACTGTTGTAGTTTGAACCGTACAGATAATATCTTGAGTATGCAGCGACTTTTGGAAGATAATTTCTCTTTGCAACTTTTACTTCAAGACTCTTTTTCTTTATTTGTCTTTCATAAACCCGCCAAACCAAACTCTTTTTGTAATCTGTGGAATTTGAGAATTCTGCCCTTTGCATATCTTCAATTTGCAAGTTTCTTATGTCATATTTTTCACCGGTATAAAAAGAAAGCCATTCAAGAGATTCTGATAGCATTCCTGTAAGTTCGCTGATTTTTTGTTTGGTTTTTTCAACGCTAATTTTTGCATCATTAAATTCTGTTCTTGAAATTTCTCTGGCTCTATATAATCTTGTTTTTAATTTTAGATTTGTTTGTTCAATATCAAGTATTTCTTTGTTTAAATCAATTTGTTTTTTAGAAATAAGAATTTTAGCGTAAGTATCAACTAAATTTAGGTATAATTCTTGGAGTTTTTGTTGGCGTTCCAAATCTTTTAGTGAGGCTTCTTCTTTTGCGATATCAAGGTTGCCTCTTCTTACTCCAAAATCAAAAAGGTTGTAGCTCAATGTGATACCCAACAGTGATTGATATCTGGTATAAGGGTTGATGAAAGCTTCACCAATAGTCATTACGGTTGTATCTCTGATGTCGCGATAGTTTTTTGTATATTCTGTTCCTGCACTGAGATTAAGTCTTGGGAAATATTCTGAACGTGCTGCACGGATATCCTGTTTTGAGATTAGAGTGTTAAAATCTGCGATTTTTAAGTCATAGGAATGTTCTTTTGCTTTTTGCATAACATCATCAAAAGTAATGCATCCTTGATATGCAACACTTTGATACAAATCAATGGTGGCTGCTTCTTCAATAGCAAACGCTTGTCCGATTATAACAAAAAATGTAAATATAAATACGGCTATTCTTGAACAGTTGAATCCTTTAGGCATCAATCTTCCTTCTTATTAATATGATACCACAAACAAAATTAATTATATGTTATTGCCAAAAGCCGATAGCGAGACTCGAACTCGCGACCTACTCATTACGAATGAGTTGCTCTACCAACTGAGCTATATCGGCATAAAATTTTTAAATTAGGGTTCTCGTCCCTTCT
>CAMVQX010000082.1 GCA_947169755.1 uncultured bacterium | reverse complement strand
TTCGTCACGACTTGCAAGGATCTCCTGGTCCAACTCATTCAATGACTCTGCGCGATTTGATTCAATTGAATTTAACTTGTCCATAAATACCGTATTATCAAAATTCCCAAAACGTGATGCAATATCATTTTTCAAATTGTTAAATATCGGGGTATACATATCATTGATGAGTTTTTTCCCTTTTGATGTATATGCATCAAGTTGCGATTGCAGATTTTTTTGAGTTGTTTTGTCAAAAGTATTCAATGATTTTAGCGAATTTGCAAAAGTGTTTTGTGCATAATCGTATGCTCTTTTTTCAGCATCAGACATATTGTAGTCGGAAATAACGTTATTTCCCCTACGGTATGTTTTTGCTTTAGTTTGTCCGTTTAAGCTTACGGTTCCCGTTGAATAAGATGGGTACTTCGAAGATTTTCCCATAGTTTTTCCTTTCCGGGAACATAATTCAATGAATTCAGAAAAGGCATACTTATTATAACATATGTAGCCCGTTTTTGTAAAGTTTGTGGTATAATTCCGGTATGGAAACTTTAGAAAATATACAGGATTTAATAAATAAAAAAGATTTCAATCAAGCAAAAGATGAATTGCTGAAGATTGTTGAAAATGATAAAAAAAACATTGAAGCTCTGAAACTTTTAGGTTTATGTTATGTAAATTTGAATGATTTTAAAGAGGGGCAGGCGGTTTTTGAAACAGTTATAAAATACAATGATGATGCTACAAGCTGGTTTTATCTTGCTAATTGTTATGATAACCAGAATGATTTTTTGCATGCGATTGCTGCGTACGAAGAAGTTTTGCGTATGCGAAGCGAGTACCCAGATGCATATAAAAATCTTGCAATAGTTTATATTAAAAATAAAGAACCGCAAAAAGCTTTTGAAATCATTCAAAGAGCTTTAGATTACATAAAAGATGATTATTCTGTTTATTATATTGCAGGTACTGCTTGTATGTCTTTGAAAGATTTTGGCAAAGCCGTAGAATTTTTTGAAAAAGCGCTTGAGCTTAATCCAAAACATGCTCAGCTTTATAACAACCTTGGAACATGTTACGTTTCCGAGGGCGACCTCGAAAAAGGCTGTGAAAACTTTATGATGGCATGTAAACTAAGCCCTGAAAATGCAATAACCTATTTTAATATCGGCTCTGTATTGCAAATGCAAGACAAACACGATAAAGCTTGTGAGTTTTTTCAAAAAGCATACGATTTAGAACCTCAGGATAACTATTTGATACCTTTGGCACTTTCCGAAGTTAAGGCGGAAAAATTTCAAGATGCAATTTCTCACTACAAATTTCTTGCCGCACATCATCCTGAAAAACCAAATTATCAGTATAATCTTGCGTGTTGTTATGATGCTGTCGGGGAATATACAAATGCAATTTTAATTCTTGCGCAACTTGTTATGATGAATCCTAAATCGGTTTCTATGTCAAGAAAATTGGCAAATATCTATTTAAAAGTCGGCAAAATTTTAAATGCAAAAGAATTGTATGAAAAAATTATAATTCAGGGCAACGTTTCCTATGAAATTTATTATGAATTTGCACATATTTGCGTAAAAGCGAACGATACCGACAAAGCTGAAAAAATACTGAAAAAAGTTATTCAGCTGAATCCGAATTTTGCTAAAGCACATAAAGATTTGGGTGTAATTTATATGAGCAAACGTCTGTTTGATTACGCTGAGGACGAATTTAAAAAAGGTTTGGAAATTGAACCTGATAATTTTGAAATTATGTTTGAATATGCAAATTATCTTCATTCAACAACAAATTTCAAACAGGCTGATGAATATTATGAAAAAGCTCTTCAACTCCAGCCTCATGATATGGAGATACTTGGGTTCAGTGCATTAAATAAGATGCTTTTAGGAGATTTGGATACCGCTTGGCATAGAATGGAGCATGTTTTGAGCCACGTAGATAATGATAGTTTTATGTATTTTGTGGCGGGTAAGATTAAATATTTACAAAAAGAATTTGAAGATGCAAAAATGTATTTTATAAAATCTTATGAACTTGAAAAAGCTTCGGATACTGAGCAAATGCTCGGACTTTGCTATTATGAATTAGAAAATTATGAACAGGCAAACGGTATTTTTAAACATTTGATTTCTGAAAATCCTATGAATATAAATCTTTTACTTAACAGTGCAAAATGTTATGAAAAATTAGACGAAAAAGATTCCGCTCTTGATACTTTGAACAAAATTGTCGAAATCCTTCCGGAATGTGAAGAAGCACAAGAAATGATAAGAGAATTATCTTAGAAAAAATATTGTAAACAAATGTTACAAAAGCGATTATATTTTTAAAGTTTGCCTGTTCAAATACCGTCATACTACATGAACTAAAATCATGGAGTAATCAATGGGATTAGCAGCAGGACAAGCGAGATTATTAACTATCACAGGAAGAAAATCCGACTGTGAATTTCAATCTATGCGTCTTTCGCACCAAAAGATAGCTTTGGCGCGCGATTTGGCTGCTTTATCAAATGAATATCAAAATTCTTTAACCCAGACAAAATTGATTTATGATTACTATGGAACAGGCGATGAATCTAACCAATTGTCTTATGGTTTGATGATGAAACCGTCTACTTTGAATGATTATATGCCGATACTTCTGACTGATTCAATGGGCAGAGTTGTATTGGATAGCAAATATGCTCAAGCGGCACGTGCTGCCGGTATTCCTCAGGAAGGTTTGGGAACATTGCCGTCAGAAAATATGCGTAACATGTTTATTGCGGCACTTGGTGAAGAATATATCGATGCGCAGGGTAATACTGTTACCGGTGCAGGTTTGATGTCAAAAAGAATGGCTGAAAGAATAATGAACGTTCCGTACAATCAGGCTGCAGGTTTGGGCGGCGGAACTACTGTTTCTGTTCAAACACAGGATGTAACTTATAGCGAGTTCGTTAACATGTTGGCCAATATGGGCGGGACATCTCCTTTGAGCACTTCGTTTAATAATGATTTTTGTAGAGGCCTAAGTTTATATTGTCAAAATTCAGAAGGTACTAAGACTTATTATTATTCAGGTGATACCAACTATGATAAATGGCGTTACGGCTATACTGAAAATAGTGGTAATCCGAATATTTCTTTGAAAGATATTTTAACCGGTGAATATGTTCTTTCTTCTTATACTATGGATAATAGAAACTATTCACTTGGTCACTATGGCGGTGCAATTGATGCGATAACTAATTCTTCATTCTGGGATGATATGTTTGGCGCAATTGAAGAATTGTTAGATACAGGTGATCCGTTTGTTCAAAAAGCTCTTGAATATGCAAGAAGTGAAATTGAATATATGATTACTTATCAAGGTGAAAGATATGACACCCCGGCAAAAGACTGCGGCGAGCATCAGTGGGAAACTTGTCAATATTTCGATCATGACAGAGGTGATTATAGTAACATTCCAAATATCCAAAATATAACAAATTGGAAGTTTGATAAGAAAAATGACTCAACAGTTGCCAAAAGAGCCTTTGAAATGGCAAGTAATACAACCGGAAAGTCGCAATACAACACAATCGGCTTGAACTTAGTCTTCAACTGTGATAACGGTAAAGACGACCAGAGTTGTATATCAGCTGTATCCGTAAACTTGAGTAATACATTCAAGGCATATTTGACATATTTCGTGGATTTTATGAACGGTATTGCAAAAACTGATGCATACGGCAGAGAATTGTATGATGTACAGAAAAATGTTGCTGAATCACGTCTTATCAGAGATACAGATATGCTTACCGTAAAAATTGGTCAGGCAGTTTCGTCTGATGTATTGGCTGAAGCAACATTCTATGATGCAATATTTAACCAAATTTGCAGAACCGGCTGGGTTGAAAACGATAATATTAATGATAATGAATACTTACAACATATGCTTCAAAACGGTATGATGTTCGTTACAAGTGTAAAAGATGACGGCTTCTATTATCAGGGCAATTATGCGACGGATAAATATATAAAAGAAGTTGCTGATGAAACGAAGATTGCTTTGGCTGAAGCTAAATATAATACCGAAAAAGCTAAATTGAATGCAAAAGAAGAAACAATTGATTTGAAGATGAAAAATTTAGACACCGAAATATCTTCACTTACAACAGAATACGATACGGTTAAAAATACAATTGCAAAACAAATTGAAAAATCTTTTAAACGTTATGCGTAGTTTGTATTTAAGTTTCGCCTTAACATAATTTACAACCTTAATTTTTCTTAAAAAATAAGATTGCTAAATTTGCGTATTTTAAGCAAATGGAGTACAATCTATTTATGGTTGAACAATTATATTCTGACATTCCGCCAACGAAATTACGTAATAAAAAGGAGAAATTTACACCGGCAAAGACTAATAAGTTTTGGCTTTGGGTTGCGAGTTTTTTCTTTTTTAATATGCTTCAAAATCGTTTCTATGCTTTTAGATATAGAGGTGAAGAGAATTATTACAATGGCGATACAAAAATTCCTACAATTCTTTTTGCCCCGCACTCAAACTGGTGGGATGGAATTGTTTTTTATAATATAACTCACAGAATTTTTCATAAAGAAATCAGAATAATGATTGAAGAGTTGAACCGTTTTCCGATTTTAAACCATGGCGGCGGATATTCGGTAAACAAAAGTTCTTCCCAGTCTGTTATGAAGGCGCTTCAATATTCTGTTGATGTTGTCGGAGATTTGAAAAATTTACTTTGCATTTTCCCGCAGGGGATTATAAGACCGCCACATTTTAGACCGATAGAATTTCAAACCGGACTTGCATATATTGCCAAAAATGCAGTGAAAAAATACGGACGTGTTAACTTAATTCCGGTAGCTATTGATTATGTCTTTTTCAGAGATAACAGACCTGAGGTTGTTGTGGATTTTGGCAAACGTATAGAACTTGATAAGTCGAGCGACCTTGATAAAAAAGCATTAACACATATGTTTGAAAAATCTCTTGAAACAGCTTGTGATGAACAATTTAAAGAAATTTCAACAGGTGATGTTGCAAATTATAATATTCTGTTTAAACAGCATTTAAAATGGTACAGACGTATTGAACAACGCCTCAAACGAATAGATTTACCGCCTGTTGCTGATGTTTAAATTCTTTTTATTGTTAAAAGCATTTCATTCGGTACAAAAAATTCTTTTATACCATGGTTTGCGTTTACAAAGAGAAATTCCAAAGTATCACCGGAATCAATTGAAATATTTTCAAACGGAATGCTTACATCAACGTATTTGTGATATACGGCTTTGATATTTTTTGATGATGTTATTGCCCAAAGGTTGTCTGTAGTTGCTTTTACAAGTCTTACAATATTTATTTCTCCATTGTAGATTGATATTTGTAATTCATAATTAAATTTTTCTTTTGAAATCGGTAAAATACTTTCAGCTTTTTGAATTACTCTGATTGGAGAACGAGATTGTTTTTTGCTGTTGTTTCGCATATAAATATACATTTGGTTAGCTTGTTTTGGAACAATTTTATTTTGTTGAATATATTCGTTTATATAAAATCTCAAATAAAAATTATTTTTGTCATATCCGAAGCAGATTTTATCGTAAAATTTATTTTCTTTTAAAACCGGACCGTCAGGTATTTTTATACATCCGGCATTGAGCCACGTTTCATCATCATTTTCTTCTCCGTCTACAGAGGGTGTAAATTCTCCTTTGGGATATCTTGAAGGTTTGGAAATCGTTGATAATAACGGGGTATCAAGGTATTCAGGAGTTTTTAATCCTAAATATACATAGACATTTTTCAAATGTTCTCTGTAAATGTAATCAAAAATATTGTCGCGTCCTGAATCATTCGGTTCTCCATACCACCAAAACCAATCACTTCCTTCGCAAATGTATAATTCGCGTCTTGCAAGGTCAATATTTGAACCTGTGAGATTTTTTTCGGCATACTCGGCAAAATCTTCTCTTACCATTCTTAAATAATTCCAAGCCAGGTCTTTTAAGGGTTCATCTATCCAAAGTTTAAAGTTTCGACTTATCCACGAACCTGAAGCTATTTTGTTCAAAGGCTTTTGAGTGTCTTTTTCAATATAATCACTAATTAGAACAGTTTCCAAGGTAGGATCATTTTCTATAAGAGAATAAAGGTGATTTAAGAATGTATCACCGTCTGCAGTATAATTTTCCCAGCAATTTTCACCATCCATTGCTATTGTCAGTAAATGATTTTCATCCGGTGATGAAAGCAATTTGCTTTGAATAACTTTTAATCTGTCATACAAATCATTTGCAGTAGCTTCGGGTGAGTGGTTAGGATATTCAAAGCCGATTAAATTAGGAATTAGAGAATCTCTGAATATAATATTCGTACCTTTATAATTGTATGATTTCAAAAGATGGTATGGATCTTCCATATATCCTCTGAAATCTCTTGCAAATTCAAAGTTTATACTGTCTGATAAGATTTTTTCATCAGCAATTGTCCAATTCACTCCGATTTCGGATAACATCTTCATAACATTTGAATCTATACATTGTTCTGAAGGCCAAATCCCTTTTGGACGAATCCCGATAAGTTCTTCTATTCTGTCTAAAGCCATGATGGTTTGGTTTTTTGCATCAAGTTTCATGTCCAAATTAGATAATGCTTTATCATCCTTATTTCTTGCGGAATTTATGTCAAGTAATATCGGCAAAATCGGGTGATAATAAGGACTTGTTGTGATTTCAATTTTATGGCTTTTAGCAAGTCTTTTATATGTCGGAATTATTTGTCTTATGATATCCCTTTGAATTTCAATAATATCAATTCTGTCTTGCAGGGTGTAGTTTTTACCTTTTTCAATTAATTCTTGTAATTTTGGGAATAATTTTTTATAAACAGGATCAAACCAAACAAGGTTAAAAAGTGCCATCAAATCGGAATATTCTTGTTTTGAAAATATATTTATATTATTTTCACCCTTTAATTGGTATTTTTGATAAAGTCTGTTGTATTCTTCATTTGGAAGAATCATGGAATGATAATTTGAATCAAAAAAGTTATTTATAATAAATTCTTTATCGTCATCAGTCAAATCATCAATATCTGTAACAGTTAATCTTGAGTGTATATCGTGAAGACCTTTTTCGCCATAGTCAA
>CAMVQX010000081.1 GCA_947169755.1 uncultured bacterium | reverse complement strand
ATGGGGACGTTTTGGATTTGACAGGACGTTCGGTGGAAACAGATTGCGAGTCCGAGAGCTGTTCTCGGTTATCAACGGGCAAAACAAATTAAATGCTGAAACTAATGTAATTAAAGCAGACTTCTCTAGAGCACAAGCTTTAGCAGCTTAAGTCTCAAACAGCTACTCATAGAGCCCAGCTTGCCGGTTTTATGGGTCCATTATGCAAGCCGCAGTGCGTTGATGACGGTAGACGCATCAAGACAATCCGTCAAAAGTTAGTGTTTCTTTAAAAAGCACTTTGGGCCTCAAATAGGGTTTTGGTATTCCCCGGAGGTTTGAGCGAATTAATATCTACACTCGTAGACGTTTGTTGAAATCCGTTTTGGACAGGGGTTCGACTCCCCTCGTCTCCACCAATATAGCACCTTCGGGTGCTTTTTTAGTATGGGGGGAGTCTAACCCTATTGTTTCTTCGAAACAACGGGGGTTCTTACCTCTCGAAAAACGATATTTAATCGTTTTTCTCGGCAGAGTCCTCGTCTCCAGATTATGTCTTAAAATCGGAAAGTTAATAAAAGCCTGTAAAATCAATAGTTTTACAGGCTTTATTTTTTGAAAGAAAAATTATAAAATTTTAATATTCGTCAAAATCCGTGTTATTCTTTTTTCTCATGAGTTCGACTCCCTTCAAGATGTCTTCCATACCATGGTCTTTCAAATATGCTTCAAAATTCCACTTCGCTAAAAGGTTATAGAATTTCGATTTTCTTTTTTCAATTTCTTCCGATAAAGCCTGTTCCGTTGGCATTTTGATAATAAGTCCGATTTCTTTTGTCATAAAATTTTCTCCTTTCTTGTATTACCTTTTTGTAAAATTTACTATTTTGACACTTGAAAAATTTTCAAAATAGTTTAAAATATTAATAGCCGAAGTTTACTGTATTTATATGATTTATAAAATAGAATAATCAAGTATAATAACTTTACAAATTGACAAAAAGTTATTATTTGATAAGATTTTTATAGACCCGCTGCGAGCCACTGGCTCAAGGCCGCAAGATAGGAACCTGTATAGGTTCCTTCTGCATATATAGAAGTATTTGTAAGGAGATAAATTGTAATGGGGGATAAAGTAGCAGTATTAATAGATGGCTTTAATTTCTATCACGCAATTAAGGCACATATTAAAACCATTACATACCCTAAATCTTTGAAGTGGTTGGATTATGATTCGGTTATAAGAAATATATTGTTAAAAAAATGTGATTATGATGATTTATGTATTCGATTCTATACTGCCAAAAACAATTACAAATATGATAAACATGGGAATCCTCATAAAAGTATTCAACACCATGAAATCTATACAAGTGCATTGAAATCAAAAAATATAGAAGTTATAGAAGGCAAATTTAAATTTCGAGATGAGCCATTAAATAGTTACGTTGTTTGTAGTAATTGTAGCCACGAACAATTTATACATAAATTTGATGTACAATTCCCATCAAAAGTTAATTGTGTTAAGTGCAATTTAGAAATATTGCCTGAAAATATGCGTTGTATTAAAAAAGTAGAAGAAAAAAAGACAGATGTTAAAATAGCCATTGATTTAGTAAATATAGCAAGAGATGGTTATTATAATAAAATATTTTTGTTTAGTACTGATAGTGATTTTATTCCTCCTGTTGAGTATATAAAAAATAATTGTCCAAATACTGAGATTATTATTGTTGCTCCAAGTGATAAATGTGAAGTCAAAAAATATAATGAAAGAACCAAAAGGCTAGAAATAACCTCTACTTATAGGTTTGGGACAACCGAGTTTTCAAATTTAGGTGTTACTGTTTTAAGATTAAAATTATCAAAATTAATAAATTGTTTATTCGATGATGAAATCACAACTATTGATGGTAAAATTTTAAGAAATCCTTGGGCATAAATTATGCGCATTTTTTATATTCGCAAATGCGTGAAATATAGACGACATCGGACAAAGAATCGACAAATTGTTGTAACAAAAAGTTCGAGTGTAGCGACGTTATCTCCACCAATATAGCACCTTCGGGTGCTTTTTTAGTATGGGGGAGCCTAACCCTATTACCTTTTTACAGGACATTTGGTCGGAAAGGGTAAATATATTTAATCGGCAAAGTTGCTAATTTTAGTAAATTTTAGCGATTTTATGAGGTCGGAAATTAGTTGACTTAAAATGTCCGAAATGTCTGGCTTTTGTAACCACAATGTTCACTCATTTGCACTTTTTGTCCCAATATTTGCACTAAAATTAGGGTTGACTTTAGTCAACCATTTCAAGATATTCGGTAGACTGAAGTCTACCCTACCTGCTGTAATGGCGAATGTTTAGGCACAATTTGAAAATGTATGGTTCAAATGCGAAATTTGGACAAGGACATTTGAAATTTTTGGTCGGAAATTTACCCCCAAAGGTCGGAAATTTTTTAAGAAGTTATAAAAAATTTTAATGATACAAAATCGACACATTAACTTCCATTTTTTCTAAAACGAGTTGCCAAATACGTCAAATTATACCAAATCTTTAATAATCTCATCGAGATTGAATTTTTCTGCTTTTAACCAATCATATATTTTATCCATAACAACACACAATTCCTTTTCTGTAGGTGAATATGTTGCAAAGTCTTTTATTTTCGCAAAATCTTTGTTTTTTAATACTTGCACACCTTCTTTGTTAAGTAAAACCTTTGCATACAAATAAAGATCATCAAATGTACGATTCCAATCAAATCCTTTAGATAAGCTTATTTCAGAATTTAAAGCATTTTTTATCATTTGTTTTTTTATTTTTGTAATCCTTTCTCCATAAATATCATAAGTTGTTGGTTGGTCTAACTGATAGTATTTTCCTACCTGTTTTTCCACTTTAAATGCAGATTCTTCAAATGGATTTGTACAATACATATTCATTATGAAACATTGTTCTTTCATATTACGACACCCTACTAATTTTTTTTGTGCACCATATTCCTTGAATGCCTCCAGATATTTTTTAGAATCAAACCCTTCAATATTAGCTTCCTCAGCCAAATGCAACCAAGCCTTTTTAGAACTTTCCGGCATTGTCGTTTTTCCTTTAACTCTCAAAACTTCTTCCAACCCCTCAGCTTTAATCATTTTTGCAAATTTGTCAATATGATCTACTTCGTGCCTAATAAGAGCTATCATTTCTTCACAAGATATATTAGATTTTTCAAAATTTTTAGGCAATAAAAAGGTTGCTCGGAAAAAATCAATTGCACCATTAGAGTATGGTTCTAATCTATTATAAAGGTCATACTCCACATTTAATGATGATTTATACCCCATTCTTTTCAGCATTTCTTTTTGGATATAACTAACATCTTCCTTAAATGGCTTGATGCCAATACTTCTAAAACTCTCCAAAAATTTTGGACATAAAGTACGATCATAAGAGAATTGACAAACATCTTGTGTTAGAGGAGTATATTTTAAGCCTTGAATATTTACTTTAACAGGTCGTGTCGCAAGCAAACTTTTACCGCCTGTCCTTGTCCAAGCAATAATTTCTTTGCCGATATTTACTCCGAGTTTTTCTATCCCCATAGAATAATCTTTATTTCCCCTATATTTTTATAAAGTATTTTTATCCTAAAAAATTACTTAATCTCGTGGTTAATGTAAATTTTTGTAAAAGAAGTTGTCCAAAATTCGCATTTGAAGTGTGACAAGTTCGCACTTAAAGTGTTAACTTACACCTATTGTTTCTTCGAAACAACGGGGGTTCTTACCTCTCGAAAAACGATATTTAATCGTTTTTCTCGGCAGAGTCCTCGTCTCCACCAATATTACCAATTCACTTTTTCAATGAGTTCAATTTCGTATCCGTCAGGATCTTTTACAAAAGCAATTTTAGAACCTTTACCGTTCAAATCAAAAGGTTCATATAAATAAGAATATCCTAACGAATATAATTTTTCGGTAAATTCATCCATTGAACTGACTCCAAAAGCAAAATGCCCGAATCCCGAACCTACTTCATAACCGCCTTGAGGTGTTTCGTCATTAAAAGTTAACTCTATTTGCTGACCGGATTCTTTATCTGTTAAAAAATACAACCAACAATCATCCAAACGTTTCTTTTTAGAAATTTCCATATCAAAAAGTTTCGTATAAAAATTTAAACTTTTTTCTATATCTTTTACTCTTATCATAGTGTGCAACAATTTCATAATAAAACCCACCTATTAATATTTGATTTTTATTTTAACATAAACTAAATTCTAAAAATTAAAGTCAAAATATTTTTACCGTTTTCCCTTTTATAGAAAATTGCATCTGTCATTTCTTTAATCATAAAAATCCCCAAACCGCCAATAGGTCTGTCTTCCGGTGGCAAAGTTATATCCGGATCAGGTTTTTCAAGTATGTTGTATTCAACACCCTCATCTTTAAATTCAAAAATTATATCATTATTAACTCTTTTCAATTCTGCTTGAATAATACCATTCTTTTCAGGATAAGCATAAAATGTTATGTTAGCAAAAATTTCTTCTCCGCACATTTCAAGTTTATTTACCAAATCTTCATCTATATATAAATTCTTACAAGTGCTTTGAATCCAATTATAAAATTTATTATAATTTTCTTTTACTGCCGTTTCTTTAAAAATTGTAGCGGTCGGATTTCCGTTATATTTAAAAATTAACATTGTAATATCATCACTTTGTTCAACAGACTCTGTATATTCTTGAATTGAAGCTCTTATTTTTTCATCTATTATATCAGGTTCAGTTTCTTCTATACTGTTTATACAATCATAGAGTCTCGTTTCACCATACATTTCATTATCAAAATTAATAGCTTCAGTTATTCCGTCAGTGTAAGTATAAATTATATCTCCCGAATTCAAGGTAGTTTCGTATATTTCATATTCCATATTTTCAAAAACACCAAGAGGAATATTTGAATTTAACTGCAAATATTCATAACTTCCGTTATTTCTTTTGATAAGCGGAAGATTATGACCGCAATTTATAAAACTTGTCTTGCCTGTTGTAATATCTACAATACCCGCAAGCATTGTAACGAAAAATCCTTGTTTATTATTTTCACATATTTTTTTATTAATAATTTCTATAAGTTCCTTAGGGCTATAATCCATTTGCGCAAGATTACTTATCAGAGTTTTAACGGTCATCATAAATAATGCCGCAGGAATCCCTTTGCCTGATACATCTGCAATCAAAAACATAAATTTTGCTTCATCTATGAAAAAGAAATCATAAAAATCTCCGCCAACTTCTTTTGCAGCCTCCATTGATGCAAATATATCAAATTCTGAATTGTTAGGAAACGGCGGAAAAACACTCGGCAAGCTCGAAGATTGTATTAATTTTGCTATTGAAAGTTCTGAATTAAGTTTTGCTTGTTCTTTAGTAATTGTTTTTATATCTTTTGTCATTTTATCGTATGTTGAAGCCAGCTGTGCAAATTCTTCAGGTTTTTCAATCTTAATTTCTACATCTTCACCTTTTCCGATTTTGTTTGCAATATCAGTTAATATATTAATCGGGTTCATAACATATTTGTTAAGACTCAGATATAAAAACGCAGGAATCAGCAAACTAAATAAGAGCAGAATAAGTATCATCTCTCTTAATGCATGAGCTAAAGTATAGAACATTTCATTGCGTGGAATACAAATTATTAAATTCATCCCGTTGGTAAATTTTTTGACAAAAGGAACATAATCTTTCCCGCGATAATGCATAAACGTTATTTTAATCAACTCTTCGTTGTACCATGGAATATTTTTTAACTCTTTTCCGACCAACGACCTGCTATCCAAATCTGGATCCGTGGTTACTATTATATAATCATCTTGTGGATTAGCTAAAAGAGCAAAATGATTTTTAATGTATTTTCCGCTTGAAAAAGATGATTGCGGACTCACTCTTTTTAAGACAAAAGTCATATTTCTAATTTGTTCTTCAATAGAATTTATTTCCCAATCAACTGTAGAAATACCGATAAGATTACCTCTATCATCATAAATTCCTGAACCTGCTGTAATCATAAGGGTATTACTTCCTTGGTTTTCGTAATAAGGAAGTGACCATGCAACATCAATACCTTTATTTTTTATTTGTGAAAATATTTCTTTATACCAGCTTTGATTTAAATAATCATAATTTTCACTATTAAAACTTTCATCTATAACAACTTCCCCATCAGCATTCCGGAACGCATAAAAACAGAATCTTTTCTGTGATTTATTAATCATATATGGTTCAAACCATATTCCGCCACCTAAAGAATCCGGATAATTATAAAAAATCTTTTTTATAACTTCTTTTGTCAAATCAACACTTTTGTCCGTTTTGTAAAACAAACTTCCGATAAGTGCCAAATCTTTTGAGTTACTTTCAATTTTAATAATATCATTATTAATTCCGTCTTTTAAGACTTCAATATGGCGTGAATAATAATCCAGCACCAACGGTTTGGTTTTGCTTTCAAAAACATAAGCATAAACCATGAAAAGAATTGTAATGACTGCAAGAAGAGTTATAGCTATAGCAAGTATTTTAGATTTAAGAGTTTTAAACATTATTCAAATATTAAAAATTTATCAAAGCCTACCATTTTAAAAGAATTCTTTAATTGTTCAGAAATATTTTTTATTTTTAAAACACCTTCCTGCGTTTTAAGTTCTTTATACAATTCCAATATTACTTTTAAGCCAAAACTTGAGATGAAAGTAATTTCAGAAAAATCAAGAGTAACATTAGTTACCGTTTCATCACTATCTTCAATAAAATCTTTTATTTTTGTACCGTATTCAACAGCATTATCAAGATCTAACCTTCCGGACGCTTTGACATTCAAGCCGTCTATTCCAAATCTTTTGAGTACAATCTCCATACAATAAAACCTCTCAAATACTTTACCAGTCTAAATTATCCTATAAAATGCCAATCTTTATATCATGCATATAATGTATTTTATAATTCATACAAATATTAATAATTTACAAGAACTTAATTTTCTATTAAAATAATTTTGATGGTGATTAAATCAGAAATAAAATATGTAGTTGTCGCTTGCTGCACTTATAAAAGACCTAAAGAACTTGAAAGGCTTTTGAACAACTTATTGGGGTTGAATTATCCGGACGGGATAAAAACAGATATTCTTATTGTGGATAACGATATTGAACAAAGTGCAAAACAGGTTTGTGAAAAATTTTCCGATCAATTAAACATCAAATATACAAACGAAGAAAAAAA
>CAMVQX010000080.1 GCA_947169755.1 uncultured bacterium | reverse complement strand
AAAAGAAACTTGCTAAATTTGAATTATCAATGTCTTTATTTGTCGATGATTTAATTTACGGGGATAACGATGCTGATAACTTATTCTTAACATTAATAAACAGAAGAGTTTACGAAAAATATAAACATAAACTGGACCCGGATGTTCAATACATACTTGATAAAAAGATAAGCAATTTACCTCTTGATACGCGTTTAAGATTTAATCATTCATAAAAAAAAGAGGTGAAAATTCACCTCTTTTTTATATTTGTAATTGTTCTTATTGAACGTTTGCTTTTTCTTCGTCGGTTACACCTTTGATTGTAAGGTTTACTCTACCTTTGTCATCAATTTTCATAACCTTAACAATTACTTCCTGACCGATTTGGAGATGTGGCTCAATAGTTTCAATTCTCTCGTTGCAAACTTGAGAAATATGAACCATACCGTCTTTACCCGGTACAAGTTCTACAAACGCACCGATAGGAATAATTCTTACAACTTTACCTTTCAAAACCATTCCGGGCTCAGGTTTAAATGTCAATTCTCTAATCATACGTTTTGCAATTTCTGCACCTTCTTGATCGTTTGATGTAATTGTTACAACACCGTTATCTTGGATATCAATTTCAGCACCTGAAGCATCAATGATTGAACGTATTTGTTTTCCGCCAGGTCCGATTACTGTTCCGATATCTTCTGTAGGAATTGTCATTGTAGAAATGCTTGGAGCATATGGAGATAAATGATCAGCAGGAGCAGAAATTACTTCTCTCATTTTACCTAAGATATGTAATCTGCCTTCTTTAGCTTGTGCTAAAGCTCTGCGTAATGTATCATTAGCAATACCTTTTGCTTTCATATCCATTTGTAATGCTGTGATACCGGTATCATTACCTGTTACTTTAAAGTCCATATCGCCCAAGAAGTCTTCAATACCTTGGATATCTGTCAATACAACAGGCTCTTTACCTTCTTCGGTAATCATACCCATTGCTACACCGCCTATCATACATTTTACAGGTACACCTGCATTCATCAATGCCATTGATGAACCGCAAGTTGAAGCCATTGATGTTGAGCCGTTTGATTCCAAGACATCTGATGTTACACGAATTGTATAACCAAATTCTTCTTGGCTTGGAAGTGCAGGAACATTAGCACGTTCTGCCAAATTTCCGTGTCCGACTTCTCTTCTTCCCGGACCTCTTAATGGTTTTACTTCACCTACTGAGAACCCGGGGAAAATATATTTGTGCATGTATGTTTTTTCAGTTTCAGGATCAACTCCGTCAAGTTCTTGCTTCATAGCAGGACCCGCCAATGTTGCAACTGATAATACTTGAGTTTGGCCCCTTGTAAATACTGCTGAACCGTGAGCACGTGGAATAACCCCAACTTCGCACCAAATAGGACGAACATCATGAGGCTTTCTTCCGTCAGCTCTAACGCCTTCGTCAAGAATCATTGTACGCATAATTTTCTTTTCTGCATTTTTGAATTCTTCAGCAACAAAGTCAATACCTGTTTCTTCCATAATCTTTTTAGAATAATCATCATCCGGAAGAGCATCAATTTTTTCTTTTACAAGATTTTTAGCTTCTTCAAGTTTGTTTTGTCTGTATTCTCTATCAAAATTATGATATGCATCGAAAATCATATCATGAGCAGTTTCATCAATGATTTTCTTTATTTCTGTTGTATCGTAAGGATTTACAAATTCTTCTTTTACGACACCGCAAGCTTTTGCAAATTCAACTTGAGCATCACATTGTTTTCTGATTTCAACTTGAGCAAATTCAACGGCATTCATAATGTCATCTTCTGTAACGAACTTACAGCCTGCTTCAACCATAATAACACTATCATGAGTCCCTGCAACAACAATATCAAGATCAGACTTGTCAGCTTGTTGGTGAGTCGGGTTTGCAATCATATTTCCGTTTTCATCACGAGAAACTCTTACAGCTCCTATAGGACCTTCAAAAGGTGCTCCTGACAACATTAATGCACAAGATGCACCAAGCATTGCCAATGTATCAGGTTGGTTTTCTTGGTCATAGCTAAACAATTGAGCTACAATTTGAATATCATTTCTGTAACCCTTCGGGAACAGAGGTCTTATAGGTCTGTCAATCAAACGGGAAATAAGTATAGCTTTGTCGCTTGCTTTTCCTTCAGAGCGGTTATAACCGCCAGGGATACGTCCGATTGAAGACATTCTTTCTTCATAGTCAATTAACAATGGGAAAAAGTCGATTCCAACTCTTGGTTCTTTAGATACACAGCAGTGAACAAACAACATTGTATCACCACATCTTACCGTAACAGAACCATTAGTAGACTGAGCATATTTCCCGGTTTCAACGGTAACAGTTTTACCGCCAATTTCAATTTCAAACTTCTTAGTTTCCGGTACTGTCATAATTTTCCTTTCTTGTCTGCGAACATTTTGCAGACTTGGTGCAACTTTTGCACCTTTTCTATACACTTCTCTAATGTTCTCTTTAATTATATCGCAAACAAGAAAATAAACAAAATTATAATTTTGAGGTGTAATAATTTCCTCCCTTATTAGGGAGGATAAAGGTGGGTATTTGTATTGCGGGGCTTATGCCGCCCCTGCACCCCTGCAGGTAATTTCTTTTTAGAAAGAAAGTACCCAAAGAACATTCGACCTGCTCCTTCGTTCACATCAAATTTATTACTCCACCAAAGGCGGAATAACTCGCTTCGCTCAAACAAATTCCGCCCTGTTATTGTGTCGCAAACATTTGATTGTTCACTCCGTCAAAGGTCGGACTATTTTTTGACTAATTTTTGACATTATATTTTTTGCTATTTTATCTATTTTGTTTTAATTAATTGATTTTTTTCAAATTTGTGTACGCAACAAAATTATAATTTTGTTACATTTTATTCACATAACCATAAAAATAAGCAATTCACTACCAGAGAAATCCTTTATATAAATATAGGTTAGTGTTATATGAATAGAAATGTGTATTTTCAAGGCGTACAACGACGTCCTGTAAATCAACAGCAAAATGGTTACATGCAAAACCCGATACCACATCGGGAGTATCCGCAATTCAATGAGATTTCACCTCAGGCAAATGCAGCCATAATGGCGTATGCTGCGCCAATATTACAAAAACCTTATGAAAAAATGTCGTTGAATGAGGCATTAAAAACCCTGCGACGGCAAGGAAAAATTGAAGGGAGAGATTACGAAATCCAAGGTTCAAAAAAAGATACAATAATACTGCGCATAAATAACAAAGCTAATAAGATAAGCAAAATTTTACACTTTGATAATGGCAATATCGAAAGAGTAAATGCTTATGAAATATTCCAATATAAAAACGGTAAAAAATTCAAATCTACAATGCATAATGCAAATGACGATACCGAGTTTTTTACAAACTATTACTATAATAAAGAAACACCACAAGTTGCTCTTACAATAGAGCATTTGACATACAATACAACACCAACAGAATATTTAGAATATTTAAATCGTAATAATATAAAATATCATATTGACGAAAATATTGATGGAGAAAACAAGATAACTGTTATTACTGAACTTTATAATAACAATTTGCGAAACCAAAAAACAGTTTGGACAAAAAATTTAAATAACCCCAATATACCGCAATTTGTAAGACGAACAGTATATGATAAAGATGAACAAGAGTGTCAACGTATAGACTTTTGGCAAGATAGAACAGATATTTGTACATATATAGAAAAACACAATTCTCAAACATATCCGATTACTGCAACTCCGCAGGAAAGTTTTACAAAAGAACATATTACCGCTTATACAAAACCCGATGAATACATACAATATCTTGAAGACCACAATATACGATACAAAATTAAACCGCAGCAATATGGCGATGGAAGAAAAACTATTCTTATCAAAGAATATGATAATTACGGGCAAGAAACACAATTAACCGGGTTTGAATTAAACGGCGAAAACAGAGTTTTCCATGAAGTATTCTATCCCGACAACAGCCGCAAAAGATATGAATTTGATGAAGAAAATACTTATATTACAACATTTACTTATTAAATTTTAATATAACAAAATGCGGGATATAAATCCCGCATTTTGTTATTTACAGAATTTTATTTCATCATTTTCAACATCAATTTTTACTTTATCCCCTCGGATAAATTTCTGTGCCAGAATTTCTTTTGAGAGCGGATTTTCTATCATCTGACGAATTACTCTCTTCAGCGGTCTTGCACCGTATACAGGATTAAATCCTCTTGTTGCCAAGAATTCTTTTGCATCATCTGTTATTTCAAAATCAATTTCCTGATCTTTCAATAACTTTCTCAAATAATTCATTTGAATATCAACAATCTGAGTCAAATCCTGCATATTCAACGCTTTAAAGAATATTGTTTCATCAATTCTGTTTAAAAATTCAGGTTTAAATCGTGAGCGCAAAACCTCCAAAACTTTCTCTTTTGTTTCTTCAAAGTTTGTCTGAGAAACCATTGAATTCAATGTGTTTTCCAAGATAATGTCACTCCCGATATTTGATGTCATTATAATAAGAGTATTTTTAAAATCAATTGTTCTGCCTTTAGAATCAGTCAATCGACCGTCATCAAAGATTTGAAGCATAATATTAAATACGTCAGGGTGTGCCTTTTCAATTTCATCAAAAAGAACGACAGAATACGGCTTACGTCTGACAGCTTCTGTTAATTGACCGCCTTCATCGTATCCGACATATCCCGGAGGAGCTCCGACAAGTCTTGAAACATTGTGTTTTTCCATATATTCAGACATATCAATACGAATCAAAGCATCTTCATCATTAAACATAAATTCTGCCAATGCTTTTGCAAGTTCTGTTTTACCAACACCGGTTGGTCCTAAAAATAAGAATGTTCCAATCGGGCGTTTAGGATCTTTTAAACCTGATCTTGCACGTCTTATGGCATCGGAGACTGTATTTACCGCTTCTGTTTGACCTATCAAACGTTTGTGGAGAATTTCTTCCATACTCAACAATTTTTGTTTTTCACTTTCAACAAGCTTATTTACCGGAATACCAGTCCATTTACTTACAACATTTGCAATATCTTCATCATCTATTTCTTCTTTCAACAATTTATTTTCAACTTTTTCTTTGTTTTGAGCAGCTTTAAGTTGTTTTTCAAGTTCAAGAAGTTTTCCGTATTTTAATTCTGCAGCAGTTTGCAAATCTGTATTGCGTTCAGCCTCTTCAATTTGGTTGCGAACTTTTTCTATTTCTTCTTTTATACCGGCTTCACCTGTTATTGATGCTTTTTCCTGTTCCCATTGAGCTTTCAAAGTACCGATTTTACCTTCAAACTCATTTATTTGACGTGTTAAATCTTCAACTTTAGCCCTTGCATCGTCATCATCTTCTTTTTTCAAGGCTTCACGTTCTATTTCAAGTTGAATTTTTTGACGCATCATTTTATCAATTTCTTCAGGCATAGAATCAATTTCAATACGCAAAGAAGATGCCGCTTCATCAATCAAATCAATTGCTTTATCAGGTAAAAATCTGTCTGTTATATATCTGTCAGAAAGTTTAGCGGCAGCTATTAAAGCACTATCTAAAATTCTGATACCGTGATGAACCTCATATTTTTCTTTCAATCCTCTAAGAATTGAAATTGTATCTTCAACAGAAGGTTCACCGACCAAAACAGGTTGAAAACGTCTTTCAAGTGCCGGATCTTTTTCGATATATTTTCTGTATTCATTTATTGTTGTTGCACCTATTGTTCTTAAAACACCGCGAGCAAGCATCGGTTTCAACAGATTTCCGGCATCCATAGAGCCTTCCGTTGCACCAGCTCCGACAACGGTATGCAATTCATCAATAAACATAACAATTTCACCGTTTGAATCTTCGACTTCTTTCAAAACGGCTTTCAAACGTTCTTCAAATTCACCTCTGAATTTAGCACCCGCAACGAGTGCCCCCATATCAAGAGATACAAGTTTTACATCCTTCAAACTTTCCGGAACATCACCTCTTACAATACGTTGAGCCAACCCTTCAACAATTGCAGTTTTACCGACACCGGGTTCGCCTATCAAAACAGGATTGTTTTTAGTCCTTCTGTTCAAAACTTGAATTATACGACGAACCTCTTCATCACGACCGATTACGGGATCAAGTTTACCTTTACGAGCAAGTGATGTCAAATCTGTCGAGAATTTTTCCAGAGCTTTCATATTTTCTTCAGCATTTTTGTTATCCACTTTTTTATTACCTCTTATTTTTTTCATTACATTCAAAACTTTACCGGCATCAACACCTGCAGATTTTAACAATGATTGAATTCTGCTGCCCTCCAGCCTTGTCATAGCCAAAAGAATCGCTTCAATACTGACAAATTCATCTTTTAGCTCTTGGGATTGTTCACTCGCCAAATCCAACAATTTGTAAGTATCAGATGAGAAAAATATCTGTCCTGATGGCGGGGTTGATATTGTCGGGAATGATTTTACGGCAGAGACAACTTGTGTAACAAAATTTTGGTTAATAAGTTTTAATTCAGTCAAATAATCTCTAACCGGTCCGTTATCTTTTATCATCGCAAGCAATATATGTTCAGGCTCAAGCTGAGAGTTTTTATACTCACTCATCAATGCGCCTGATGAATTCAAAATTTCTTGTGAATAATTAGTAAATTTATCAAAATCCATATACATCACTCCTTATTTTTATAATAACGCTGATTTTAAAAAAGTCATGAAAATTAATTATTAATTAATAATTTAGGTTAGAATTTTAGTTCGATTGCAACTTAATAAAGCCAGTAGCGGTTTCATTTCAAACGCTTGACATTAAAATTTGTTTATCATAGAATTGAACTTGTCGAAATAAGCCCCCATCGTCTAGAGGCCTAGGACAACACCCTTTCACGGTGTAGACAGCGATTCGAATTCGCTTGGGGGTAATTTTAATAACAGAGCCAATAAGGCTCTTTTTTAGTGCAAAAATTACCCTCTGCGAATTTCGAATTAGCAATTTTTCTGCCGGAAAAATTGCTCGATTAGCTCTGCATCCTGCCTCGTACGGCTCGTGTGGCTCGCCTACGATGCAAGAGAATTCGCTTGGGGCAAGCCGAGCAGAGCCACGAGAATTGTGAAGCAATTCGAGAGACGACAAATCATAATCGGAAACCGCGTTTTTCGATTTGATTTGGAGTGGTGGCGTTTAGTGCGAGGCGCAGTGTAATTACGTGAAACTGTATTGCGTGAAGCAAATCCAAGACAGGGATTATATATCAAAACACAATGAACAACTTTTATTGGGCAGGATGGGTATCACGCACTACTATGTAAATATATTGTAATAAATTTTA
>CAMVQX010000079.1 GCA_947169755.1 uncultured bacterium | reverse complement strand
GTTAAGGAGCAAACAAATGAACAACGTAAAATCAATGAATAATTTGAGAGTAATAGATAATCCGGTTGTACTGCTAAATCTCTGTACAATGCGTGACAAAAATACTGATAGCCAAGGGGTTAGAATAGCTACAAGAAAAATAACAAGATGTCTTTTATATGAGGCTGCAAAAAACCTTCCCCTTGTTGAAAGAGAAGTAACAACACCTTTGACAACTTTCATGGCGAAAACAGTTGATCCGAATATCAACCTTATTATCTCTCCGATTTTGCGCGCAGGATTGATTTTTACGGATGAAGCGATTGACATTTTGCCTCAGGCAACAATTCGTCATATCGGAATGTACAGAGATGAAAAGACCTTAAAACCTGTTTGGTACTATAACAAAGTACCAATGGAAGCTCCAAACCCGGAAAAATTTTATGTTTACATAACAGATCCTATGCTTGCAACAGGCAATTCTCTTTTAGAAGCGATAAAACTTTATGCAGACAAAGGAATTCCGCAAAAAAATATCAAATGTTTATGTATAATATGTGCACCACAAGGTATAGAACATATCCATAAAATTTATCCTGACGTAGAAATTATTGCGGCAGCGGTAGATGATCATTTGAACGAAAAAGGTTATATTGTACCAGGCATGGGTGATGCCGGCGATAGAATATTCAATACATTGTAATTATTACATATCGGGAACAACAGGGCCTTCAAGTTTTTTGTAAAGCGCAATTACTTCTTTAGGAAGTTTACGTCCTGCAATAATATCTTCAAACGTCTCAGCTATAAATTCTCCCGGTCCAGAAGCTGCATAAGCAGATACTTTATTGGCTGTTTGCATAAAATCTTCATTATTTAACCAATCTTGCAATTCTTTTGGATATTCAGATGGAGTCTTAAATTTTCCTGTTGGCAAACACCGCGGCTTCATATCCTGAATATGCCCCATCTCATGATATATAGTACCAAAAGGTGAAGTACTTAAATTGAATTTAAATTTTATTGGATTTTTGGAATCATTTATAAACATTCTTAAAAGCTTAAATTGCTCTTCTGTTGATAATTTTTCTACATCACTAAATTCTAGAGTTAAGTCACGCACAGCTAACTTTTTAATTTTTAATTGTGAAAATATTTGTTTTAAATAATATTTTGGAGAATTAATTATTGAATTGATACCATCATTCAACCTTCCAAGTGAATTATAAAGTAATATTTTGTCTTTAAATGAAGCATTTCCGCTATGATAACGTTCATATTGGATTTCCAATTCATCTATCATATCTTGACTTAGAAATTTCTGATTTGATTTTAATTTATTATTTTCTACTTTTATATATCCACTATCCTGCAAACCTGAAAGTACCTTATCGACTTCTTTGTTAATATTTCCAAAGAAATCTTTGTTAATAGCAAAATAGCCTTTATATTTACCTTCTGTGACAACACCTGCCACTGAATTACCCCAAGATTCATCCGAGCAATACATTATATGTTTCGGCATTCTGAGCTTGCCTTTCATACGGTTACTAACATTCGTCAAACCTTCATTTACCCAGTTGATAGCTTCTAAGTCATGTTCTTCAAACCCGCTATAAGATCTAATTCCTAAATGTTTTTTACCGTATGCAATAGCTTCATCAATGGTCTTCGCTGGTGTAAATTCTATATTTTCTGCAAGTTTTTTCGCCTCTGAGAATTTGCCTTTATAAATCAAAAACGCAATAGTTCCTGCCAACGCAATTCCAGCACCTATACCGACTTTGGCTTTTGTAGACAATCCCTTTTTATCTTTTTTATTTTTATCTTCCTCTTTTACAAATTCATCGGGTTTAGAAGCAGGCAAATTAATATTCTGAACCGATGCTGAATTATTCACCGAAGTTTGAACATTGGCTTGTGTAAATGTTATATTTTTTGTAGCTTCTATCATTTTTCCCTTTTAAAATTTTTATATTTATATAAAAACTTAAAAATAAAAATTTTTGCCTAATATATAAAGTTATATTAAATAGACACAACAATCTCGCCGACAATATCGCCATGTAGTGTTTTAATTGTTTTGTCATAAGGAATTTCAGCCCACTTTAAGTTCTTCATCGTTTGAAGAACAACCATTTCTCGAGCCTTCATATCGCAATCACAAATTTTTACAACAAAAGCTTCCTGCTCATTGGTATTTACAACAATACAAAGTCCGCCGGCACCAACTTTTGCAATTATTCCATTTGAATTTTGTATTATTTTGGTATCAGTTCTGTCTTCTCCGCCGATAATATAAGGGTTATTCAAAAAAGCATTTTTTATTTTTTCATATTTGGGATTACAAAACAAATTCAAATACCCATGCAGCATGTTATTCAAAGGCATAGAAACAATCGGAACTCCGCAACCGTCTTTTGTTATCGGATATTCATGCGTAACATGACAAAGCTCATAAATTCTATTCTTTATCTCAACTTGCAAAGGATGCTCAGGTTCATCATAAGTTTTTAAATCCCACCCCTTCATTTTAGAGAGTCCAAGCATCATAATATGTTTGCCTGAACAATTGTTTTGCAAAATATTAACAGGTTCATTATCAATGAGCATCTCGGTCTGTCGAGTTTTTGAAAGAGGTTTTTGCATTCCGCATTTTAAATAACTTTCATCAAGCCCAATTTTTTCCAACAAACCTTTTGCAATATCTGTATGGACTTTTTCTCCTGCATGAGATGCGCAACAAAGAGCTATCTCTTGTTCAGTCATATCATAAAATTTATCCATCTCCCAATCTACAATTAATGCAGCCTGTAGAGGTTTTGCACAAGAACGCAGAAAAAACGGAGTATGCTCGGCATCACCTACATAATCAAATGAACGATCCTTATCAGCAAGAACCACAAATCCTCTGTGCTCCTGTTCTACAAGTCCGTCTCTTAAATATTTTACTAAAATTTCCGGATTAGTCATTATTTTTCACCAATTGCAATAACTGTTTCATCTTCTTTTTCAAAAGTTCATTTTCACGTTTCAAATTTTCAATTTCTTTTTCATAACGCCTTGATTCTTCGCTGAATGATGCGGAAATATTGGGAATTGAATTATAATCAGATACAAAACGTTTTTGAGCTTCCTCTTTTATTATTAAAAGTCTATTTATATCTTCTTTTTTTATGTATCCTAATTCTACAAGCGTTTGTCCAAGCATTTTGCCGTTCATGTTTTGAATTGCATTTTCCAATTGTTCTGAATTTATTAGCCCTATATCATTTAAGTACTCACCAAGTCTGAATTTACCTGATATAAATTTTGCAAAAGATAAAATACTTTTATCAGGTTCTTTTATAAAACCTTGTTCAAGACAAAATTCAAAAAATTTTGAAACTTCTTCCATTGAGAAATATACCGACATCGAAATTTCAAGTATCGAAAAACCTTTTGCGCACATTTCTAAAAAGTTATATATATTGCCGTCAAAACAAGATTTTTTTTCATTCAATTCATTTTGTCCTTGAAAAGTCAATATAGGTACATACAAAGCATACTCGCTTAACACTTGGCAAGTATCGTTTTTAAAATCTTTTGCCAAATTCAAATACACCGCCTGTTTCACCCATAGCGGAAAATGTAATATCCTGTCTATAAAAAGCTCTAAATTATTCTTATTCAAATCAGCCTCACGAGGGATTATATTATAAAATAACAATATAGGCAATATTTTGATAAAATTTATCATCCTTTATACTATTGCTTTATAAGCAATATAATTGTATTATTGATAAGGGAGATAATTATGAAGAAAAAGATTTTTATAGCCACTGTGGCAATTATTGGGTTTTTAACAACCATTAAACTTGCAATGATTTATTATAATGCTAATTTTAATCCGTATGCACTTTCAAGCTTTTGCTCGGTAAATGATTTTATTGATTGTGACGGCATTGCAAAGACCACGGAATCACAGTTCTTTGGCGTTCCGCTTGCATATTGGGGAATGTTTTTATATCTATTTATGCTTTTTATGTTATGTGTAGAGAAACTTAAAAATATCAGATTTTTGAAATTTTTAGAAGTTTTTAAAAATCCTCTGGACTATATAGCATCACTGGGTTTAATTTCGTTTATCATTTCAATGATATTGTTGTGCCTGAGTTTATTTGAAATTAAAAAATTATGTATACTTTGCGCATTTACATATGTCCTTAATTTGATAATAGCAATTGAAGCAACAGATTTCAAAAACGGAGGATTTATAAAATCAATAAAACAAAGTGTTTTAGACTTTATTGACGCAATAAAAATAAAAAAATATTTAGCGGCATTTATTGCTGTAATGCTTGCAGCCTGCGGCTTTTTAACATATACAACAATGTCTCTTAAGTTTGCACCACAACTTAAACGTGCTAAAGATTTTAAGGAATTCATGGTTAAGAAAAACAAATATGCAGTAAAAGGCAACCTTTTAGGACAAGAGGATGCAAAAGTTATTTTATATGTTTATTCTGATTATCAGTGCCCAATTTGTTTTTCACACAATATAATGATGCACAAGCTTGCAAAAGAAATAAAAAATTTAAAAATTATTCATAAAAACCTTCCGCTTGATACAGATTGCAATGTGTATCTCAGAGGACAAATGCATGAAGGAGCGTGCACAGATGCAAAATACGCCATTGCAGCCGAAAAACAAGGTAAGTTCTGGGAAATGAATGACATTTTATTTGAGAAAAAACCGAAAACCGAAGATGAAATTTTAAAATTAATTGAGAACAAAGGATTTGATATCGAAAAATTAAAAGAAGATGCCAACAGCCTTGAAACATACAAAGAATTAAGTGCTCAAATAGATGATGCGAACAAACGCGGAATTCACGGAACTCCGACAACAATGCTCAATGAAGAATTTCATGTTGGCATAAAAACGTACAAAGAATACGTAGAACAGGTAAAAAATGCCGGAGCAAAATAAAATTGTAATTCACACTTGCTGCGCAATATGTTCTGGATATCCCCTATCTTATTTAAAAGATATGGGATATCAAGTTATTGCATATTTTTACAATCCTAATATTTATCCCGATAGTGAATACCAAAAGAGATTGGATGCTGAAAGAACACTCTGCAAACATTTTGACGTAGAACTTGTTGAAGCTCAATACAACCCGCAAGAATACTACGATTTTGTAAAAGGTTTTGAAAATGAACCGGAAAAAGGTTTAAGATGCGATAAATGTTTTGAATTAAGATTGTTACAAACCGCAGAATTTGCCAAATCCGTTGGTACGGAATGCTTTACAACATCACTTGGGATAAGTCCGCATAAAAATTTTGAAAAATTATCTCAAATAGGTGAAGAAATTTCTAAAAAAACGGGAATAAAATATTTGGCAATAAATTTTAGAAAGAAAGACGGTTTTTTAAAGACAAACGAGATTTCAAGAGAATTGGGTTTATACAGGCAAAATTACTGCGGCTGCAAATTTGCCTTAAATCATATATTTATACCATGATATTTTGTCTAAAAAAAATTATAATTGATTTATAAAATAAAAACATTATAGGTATTTATAAGAGGATTTTATTATGAAAAGAATAATTTTATTAACACTTTTATTACTCGGTGCACAAGCATACGCAGAAGAACCTGCTGACAAACCGGCAGCAGCTTCATCATCAATTATCTTGGATAAAGATACTATTTATTATCCAAATGCAAACATTTCAAGTGCTGTCGCAAAATACAAAAAAGGCAATTATTCAGGCTGTTTGCAAGAACTTTTTTCTTTAACAAAAAAAGATCCGTCAAACGCAATGGCATACTATTATATGGCAATGGCATATACACATGTTGACATGCAAGCCGAAGCTATTGAAGCTTACGAAAAAGTAATAGCCTTGAACCCTAACACATATTTATCAGAATACGCAACAAAAGGAAAAGATTGCTTAACAGGCGGTCCAACTTGTATGCCTGAGACTCCGGAAGAAACTACAGCATCATCTGATGAACCTCAAGATGAATTAGACAAATTTATAAATTCATCATACGGTGACGGTTTATCTAAAGATGCTGAAAGCGAAATGAAATTAAAAGAATTAGAAAAAATTAAAGACACATTAAATTCAAAAGATAAAATTAATAAACAAGACATTGAAAAAATAAAAAAATTTGATGTTAAAAACGAAAAATCATCAATAGATGAACCTGAAAAGATTGCAATGGTAAGCGATGAAGAAATTCTCGGCGCAATTAAAACCCTGAAAGATGCCGGTGTAAATGTAAGTTTGCAATCAAACAATCCGTACGCACAAATGGCTCAATACCAAGATCCTCAGATGGCACAAATGAGCATGCTTTTAGGAAACAACAGCAACAGTTCAATGAACATGCTCCCATTTTTGATGAGCCAGGCCGACAGCGGTAAAAATATTGATCCAAGGCTAATGCAAGCCATGATTATGAATTCTATGGTTTCTGATATCAATTTTAATAACAATAACAATGACAGATATTAATATTTACGAAAAAGAAAAAGAGAAATTGTTGACAAATCTTGATAATGATTGTCAACAATTTTTCTTACAAAAAGGTTATTCTCTGGAATATGGTTACGCAAAACTTCTCAAAGAAGATTTACAACAAGCAAAAATAATCTTTCAAAACATAAATGATAAAGACATACGGGCAAATTGGGCATTATTTATGATTTCTTTAATTGAGGGAGATGTAAAATTTTATCCGACTTATTTTGAATTGAGAAACTTTTTGGAAATTGATTTGAATATACTTATACATTATTTCAAGGGAGATTATGTTGAAAAAATAATCAGATATGCAGATTTTATGTTTACAATAAATCCCGAAGTACACAAATTTATCGGCAGAGTACTTTATAATAACGGTTATGAAGAACAAGCAATGTTCTTTTTAAATCGCGCAAAAAATTATTTTTACACAGACCCCGAATTACATTATCTTCTTGGATATATTTATTACAACAAAAACGACTTTGAAAACTCAAAAAAATCTTTAACCGATTGCCTAAACGTTCTTCCAAAATATTTTCCGGCAATTGATTTAATGAAGAAAATTGCGTAACAAAAAAGCTCTCCATTCTCGGAGAGCTTCTTTATTACTTTTGTTTAACTATTTAAGTCTTACGTTAACTGAAGTACCTTTTTTAGAGATTTCAACTTTGTCTTCTCTTGCTAACCAGCCAAGACCTAAATCTGCAAAATTTCCTTTCAAGTCTAATTCTTTTTTCATTTTAGAGAATGAAGATTCTCCGTTGTTATTTAAATAGTCATAAATCATACCAGCTGAAAAACCGATTTGTTCCTGTAATTCTTGCATTATTGTTCTCCTTTTTTTATGTGTACCTCTCTTGTATGATTCTATAATAGCTGAATGGCTAAAAAAAAGCAATAGTATAAT
>CAMVQX010000078.1 GCA_947169755.1 uncultured bacterium | reverse complement strand
GTTGGGGCGACGACAGCCGTTGTTCTAATTGGTCGGATTGGGACACCATCAAATATGCTGCACCTCAGATAGTTGAGCCGAAATATCCGTGCGGTTATCAGTTTCCAAAAGTCGAAATTACAAATTTTGAATTGAAAACAGATTTCAAAGAAGGCGACATCGTTTCGGAGGCCAATGGCTCATCAGATTATGAGATAATCAATTGTAAATCAGACGGGAACGGCGTTTTGCAAGGACAGTTTTATTTGATAATGAACGCTTGGGGCGGAGCAAAAATCGCGTGTGAATTTTGGGACACAAAGATAAATACTGATAATCAAATAATTACGACTCGTTATCGCAGTATTGATACTCCCGTTGGCATGGTTGAGCCCGAAGAATTAGCGAATTATGTAAAATCTCTTTGGCTTGATGGAAATTCTTTGGCAACATCGTCAAAAATTCGTGATACAATTGTAATTGACCAAAAATTTGATTACCTTTACCGCCGTGAAAGCGGTGAGTTTGTAGCCGTTATTGTAAATTCAGATGGTTCTACGACAGAAACCGAATTTGACCTTCACAAAAATCCGTCGCAAACGTTGATAACCGACGGCAAAGGCGACAGTTTAGTTTATTCTCAAAACGGACAAGTAATGGGCATCAAAGAATACCGCGCCACGGGCGGCAACCGTGCGTTACTCAATGATTACCACCGCAAAAGCGATTCGCTGGCGCAGTGGAAAATCAACTTTTTGCCTGATACTGCTACACAAATATACGGTTTTGACTATCTTGGTAGCGGAAACCATGGAATTTATTCAGGTTCAGAATATTACCCGTATTTGTCCGGCAATTATGATTTACGTTACAAATCGGTTGAAACCGGTAAAACCGACAAAGTAATCGTAGATTTTGGAAGTTACCCCGAAAAAGATTCGGTAATTTTCAAAGATAAATACGGCGTAACACTCAAATTGTCAAAAGGTAACATCTTGAATTTCACTGGCGTTGCAAAACCCGACACCAATTATATCTACGCCTATCGTGGCGACCAAAAAATTGGTAAACTTTCTGTAAATACTTATAAAAAAAAGACTTACAAAGTAGTATTTGTTAGAGTAAATGGTGCGGCAAAAAAATTGAACGCAAAAGAAATCACAAAATATTTAAATAAGGTCTACAATCAGTGTGCGGTAAGTTTTGAAGACTCAATCGACGATATTACCATTGATAATTTAACATCCTTCTCTCACGGTGGCAGCGGCATCCTCACTGTCTACAACGACGACCAGAAGAAAGTGTTACAAGCCTATGACCCGCAAATGCAAGATGGCGTTTATTATTTGTTTTTCGTTGACAACGTAACCGACAAAAAAGACGGCGACGGAACAATGGTATCGGGTTATATGCCAAGAGGTTACAACTGCGGTTTCATCTATGACGGTGGCTCACCGCACACCATTGCCCACGAGTTAGGACACGGCATTGCAGGCTTAGAGCACGTGTTTGAAAATTCTAACCAATCGGGCAAAACACAAAACTTGATGGACTACTCATCTGGTGAAGAACTTTGGCATTTTCAATGGGATCAGATTCAGGATCCGAGTCGGGTTTGGATGAAGTGGAGGAAGGCGGAAGAAGAAGGAGAAGCTAAAAAATGTGGAGAAATTATTTCAATTAAACTAACATGTGATAAAGACAGGCGAATTCAATTGTATCGTGATGATAATGATAATAAGATAGAATATGACGATTTAAATTATGAATTTGATGGTAAGGAAAAAATAGAAAGATCGTTTGCAGTTTTGAAAAAAACAGATGTTACTATAAATATAAAATTTACACTTAATAATGCTCCATTCAGTGAAGATTTAAGAGCTGAGATTGTGTTAAAGAAAAAGAAAATTAAAAATGCGAAAATTTTATCCTTTGATGCAAAAGCTACAAAAGATAATTCTAATACTTATCAAATTGAAACAATAATTTCTTTTGATGATTGTATAGATTATTATGACAACATTAATTTGTATTTGATTGATGAAAAAGAGAAAAAACAACTTATAGGCTCTACAAGTAATAAAATTATGGTAATGAACTATAATTATTCAAATTCGAAATTTAAATTGTTTGAAACTATTGCTGATATTGGTTGTCGTAACGCATTTGGTCAGAAGGAATCTCAAAGTATTGTAGACGCAATTTGGAAGGATTTTGCTGGATTGAAAATGAAGGATATTCTTGGTCATGAATTGTATTATTGGAAAGGTGTTGCAACTAGTGATGTTGAAGCAAATGAATACACCTATCTTCTACATTACAATAAAGGAACGTGCAAAGCATGGGCAAATTTATTTTATTATATATTAAAGTCGCAAGGTATTAATGATGTTAATCTTTATCAGATAAAAAGTAGGTATCTAAACGATATTAACCAAAATAACACAAATCTTAAAGGAGACATTGCTACCAAATGCGCACTTTTGCAAAATGAAGAAGATGGACTACCAAGTGGATTTACTTATTTATGGGGTGGAAATTCAGGAAATGGTTGTTCTGATATTTGTAGTAGTGCACCAGGGCAAAACTACGAAAATCCGCCATGCCAATTTTTAAATCATTTTGTAGTTGTATGGAACGGTATTTTATATGATCCGTCATATGGTACCAGTTTTAAGCATTCCGAAGATGATGGAACAGATACTCAGCCCGAGTCTCAATGGGAAAGAAATTGTATTGGAGCATTTATAGTTACGGACGAAGAAAATGATCGTGAACTTGCTAGACCAAATGATCCAAACAAACGAGAATTATTAATAAAAAAAGAAAAAAAATATGAATAAAATTATTTTCACAATCCTACTTTTATTTGCAATACATTTATCTGAAGCTCAGGTAATTAATATAGACTCTTTGCATTATACATATAATGATACTACTTTATATAAATACAAAAATAATTGTTATGTAAAAAAATTATGGATGTCGTTTAATGGAGGGCAGCAAAGATTGTTAGATAGGATTATTTTTGACAAAACACCCAAATATTATGAAGATCTTAACCCTAAAATATCAAAACATATATTTAATGAGTATGATAGTATAATATATCGCATAAATTATAGAAAATCTCTTAGTATTCGTAGAATATGGTTAGATGGTTCGTCCCTTATAGGTTCACCATACGATTGGCAAACACTAGAACATCGAAATTGGGTTATCAAGAATTATTTAGACGTAGGAGACGAAATTGCTGATTATATAATTGAAAACTACTTGAAGCTAAAGGATATAGATGTATCTATTGTTAATAATATAATGACGTTACGTTGTTATAAATATCAAAAACAAGTAGTTGTTTTTAGATATGACTTAGAAACTGAAAAAAGTTCAATTGTTGAAGATCGAGATTTAACAGAGGCAGAAATTGACAGTTTAGGATTTTATACTGATGAACCTAAAGAATCAAATAAATAAAAAAGAATATCGAGCCACGGGCGGAAATTCCGCATTATTAAAAGATTACCACCGCAAAAGCGATTCTTCGCTTAGAATAGAGGATTAAGAAGTTTTAATCCCGTTTTGCCGTGCTTTCCAAGCCCCAAAAAACGTGTATTGAGCTGCGTAAGTAATTTAATTTTCCAAATCTCAAAAATATTTGCTACTTTTGCGAATGAAACAAAATTTAGAATAAAATTATGTCAAAATATCTCAACCCATATACCGACTTCGGATTCAAAAAGCTTTTTGGAACAGAACTTAACAAAGATTTGTTAATCAGCTTTTTAAATGCGTTGTTTGAAAAGTGTAACGAACTTCCAAAAGACGAAATCGAAGACGTAACATATCTCAATGCCGAAAAACTTGGACGTGCGGCATCGGAACGTCGTGCCATTTTTGACGTTTATTGTACAACCAAAAGCGGAGCAAAATTTATTGTTGAAATGCAAAATGTATTTCAACAGTTTTTCAAAGATCGAAGCGTATACTATTCGTCGTTCCCGATTCGCGAAATGGCTCGAAAAGATACCAAAGAAGAACCTTGGAACTATGAACTTAGCAAAGTCTATACTGTTGGTATTCTGAACTTTGTGTTTAAAGACCAAGAAGAGCAAGAAAACGGCGATTTTAAAACAGTTAATGAATTTTCAGACGAAGATTTGTTTCATGTAGTGATGTTGAAAGACCTTACCACGAATAAAGTTTTTTACAAGAAATTGGCGTATCTTTATCTTGAAATGCCAAAATTCAACAAAACTGAGTTCGAGTTAGAATCGATGTACGACAAATGGCTCTTTGTACTAAAAAATCTTGCCCGATTGTTGGAACGTCCAAAAGAATTACAAGAACGAGTTTTTGAAAAATTGTTCCGCCAAGCCGAAATTGCGATGTTCACGCCCAAAGAGTATTCTGATTATGAAGAGAGTCTTCATAACTTGTGGGATATAACCAACGCGATGAACGATGCCGAGACTAAAGGTTTTGGCAAAGGCAAAGAGGAAGGATTGCAGCAAGGCGAAAAACTCGGTATTGAAAAAGGTGTACAATCAGAAAAACTCGAAACGGCCAAGCGTATGAAAGCTGATGGATTGCCTATTGAGGTTATATCGAAATATACTCAATTATCAGTTGAAGACATCAAAAAGTTGTAATGGGCATCAAAGAATATCGAGCAACCGGCGGAAACCGCCACCTCTTGAGCGAATACCATCGACAGTTGGATTCGCTCAAGAGAGTGGATAATACAGTTTGATGCATTTGAAGTAGTAGTAGAGTTTGAAATATTTTCCGCCAACTTTAAAATGCCAGAATTAACAAGCTTTTCACATGGCGGCAGCAGTGTTTAAACGGTTTACAATGACGATCAAAAAAGCATCATTTGGGATATTCACCGTTACCAACTGAAGCAATTTATGCTAAAGGAATAATTTTTAACCAAACAGAGATTGTAGATATATTACTTTCACTTTCAAAAATTAAAGACATAAAAATTGCTGATAATTATTAATATTCCTCTTCCTGCTGCGTGCATTGAGTTGCGTTGGGCACCGTTGGATTTTTTAGGGGAATAAAAAACTGTTTCACTAAGAAATTTAATTATTTTTTTATTTCATTTTGTTTTTTAGAAAAACTTTTAATTTTGCAGCGTCGAAAAATAAAAACTGATTAAAGAAAACATGATTGTACGTGCAAATTCGATTAAACTAAAAACTTGCTGTTATTCAGCAAATTACTGCTGATATTTTTTGTAACTTTTATACTTTTCCCGGCAGAAGTTTTTTCACAATCTATTGAAACAATCACAAAGTCAAAACCCGTAACTATTAGCGGAAACGTCGCTTTCAACGATAATATTGAATTTTTTTCCGATTCAATCAGCAATTTCTATTTTTTTAGCGGCGGTTTGAACACTAAATTTTTCGGTGTGATCGACGTGCCGGTATCGTTTTCTTTTTCAAATAATAAGTTTACTAAAAATCTTGCACTGCCGTTCAATAGGTTTTCACTAAACCCGAGTTACAAAGAATATACACTTTATGCCGGTTACAACTCAATGACATTCAGTAAGTTCACAATGAGTGGACATGATTATTTTGGCGGTGGATTCGGATATTCGGGCGAGGGCTCAATCGAGGTTGAAGCATTTTTCGGACGACTTAGAAAAGCAGTATTGCCGGATTCCTCTACAACCGAAGCCGGGTATGCAAGACTTGGCGGTGGATTCAAAATCAATTATAAATCAGAGAAATACAACATTTCGGCAAATGTCATAAAAATCAAGGATAGAGAAAATTCAGTGAATTTTGATGATTTTCCAGAGCAATATGTTCAACCCAAAGATAATATTGCATCAAGTATTACATTAGAAACTCAATTGATTGAAAATCTATTAGTTAGAGGCGAATATGCAATAAGTTCTATTCAAGAAATCGGACAATCTACCGCCGAATCTCAAAAAAGTGAAAATATTGTATATCAGGCATTTGAGGCAAGTTTGGCTTATTCTTTTGAAAATAGTTCAATTGGCGTTAGTTACGATAGATTACCGCCTGATTATGAAACACTTGGCGGATATTATTTCAGTGAAGACGAAGAACAAATATCACTAAACCTTTCCACTACAATAGCTGAAAAATATCAACTAAGCGGTGATTTCGGTTATCGTCATGATAATGTTGATAATCAGCAAGTAACTACTAATAAAAGTTTTGCTTATTCTCTTAATTTAAGTGCAAATCCTATCGAACGATTATCATTTTCGGCAAGTATCAATAACGATCAAAGTTATGTAAACTTAAAAGATAATCTTGAACAGTTGACAAAGATGTCGGAGTTTGAAGATTTGGATACCAACGAATATTCAAGACTAAATCTCACTACAAATTTCAGTGCAAATTATACCACCAAACAAAACGAAATTTTATCCAATAATTTTTATATTTCATTTTCTTATAATACCACATCCGATGAGCAACGTTATGATACAACAAGTGCAAATTCAAGGATTTACAATTTGAATTTTGGTACAAATACAGTTCTCAAAGTCCCCCAAATTTCGGTAGGAACCAACATCGGATTTAGCAAAACAGATTCATATTCACAATGTTACAAGATGTTGACATTAACAGGCAGTTTGTCGAAAAACTTTGAAAATGGGATTTCGCTTTCAGGTGCGTACACTTACGCCGGTACAAAATCCGACACTTTGCAAAGCAGCGTCACAAATATCAGAACTTCAGCTTCTTACGCTCTGTTTAAAAAGCATAATTTAGGTTTGACTTTTTGTTACATTCATAATCCGATGTCAAGAGAATTTGAATATCGGTATACTTTGAGTATAAATTATAGTTATGGATTTAGTTTAATTGACAATAAGAAAAAATTAGACAACGAATGAAAAGATTTTTCTTCATATTATTTTTATCATTACTAACACTTTCCGCCTTTTCGCATGGTAACAACTCTGTGAATATCACTGTTTTAGGTTGTGGAAATTATTCCGCCAAACTTTCGGATTATTATTCGCCGAAAAATGCCGGAATGATAACTATCATCTTGAGAAACAACGATTTAAAAGAACCCGTTTTGCCGATTCAACTTTATATGTCGGTAACAAATAATCTTAAAACGTATATTCAAACCAAAAGTCCAAATACGTCAAAAATCTTTCAACTCTATGCAGGAGAGACACTTACATTAACCGGTCAGGACTTGGAATGTATTTTTAATACGTATTATTTGAATTACAAAAAGTCAAATTTTCAAGACGGTCAAAACATCTTAAAAATCTACGCTCGTGACACCAGAACTGGAAAAATTGTCAGCAATACTGCACAGATTTTACTAAAATCCGTGATGATTGCGCCGCCAAAATTGACAAGTCCGGACGATAATTTTACAATTGAAACCAACAATCAATTTGTTAACTTTACATGGCGAGGCGACAATGGCGGCGCAAATATCGCCACTCGTTGCAATTATCGTTATAAATTTGAACTTTGGAAACAAAATATTAATGACAAAAACGTTGAAGCACAACGATTTGCAGATTTTACTGCTGATAATTTGTTTGATGAAAAATATCAATTTTTGCTTGCAACTTTTCCCTTTGAAATTGGTCAAAAATATTGTTGGCGTGTTACGGCATACGACCCGTTTGAAAAAGCAACGT
>CAMVQX010000077.1 GCA_947169755.1 uncultured bacterium | reverse complement strand
TCACTTCGTTCGTGGCTCTGCTCGGGCTAAAAAAAAACTCCGCCAAATGGCGGAGTTGGAATTCTTGTTTCATAATTCCTCGTAATAGTGTGAAGTGTAGTGTGCAATAAAACGTGTTTGTGATTCCTCGTTTTATGCTTTCCTCGTGTTCATGTATATAAAAAATTTTTTGTATATAAAATTGCTATATTTTTCATATCAAACTTATATTTCGTTACATTTTGTTACAATTGACCTGGTAATGCTTTATAGTTACTATTAATAAAAGAGGTAATCTATGAAAATATTAATCGCAAATGATGATGGAATAAACGCTGAAGGGATAAAGTGCCTTACTAAAATTTTAGCAGAGCAGCACGAAGTGTATGTAATTGCACCTGATAGGGAACGCAGCGCCGCAGGCCATTCTATATCATTACATACTCCTGTTATGGTTGAAGAAGTGAAAAATTATTGCGGTGCTAAGCGAACTTGGACTATAACAGGAACTCCCGGCGATTGTGTAAAAATAGGTATAAATGCGATTTTATCCAAAAATGAACAACCTGATTTGGTTATTTCAGGGATTAATCACGGACCAAATCTGGGACACGATACTTTATATTCCGGCACAGTAAGCTGCGCAATGGAAGGTGCTATGCTCGGATTCCCCAGTATTGCAATATCTATTGCAGGCTTAAAATTCGAACAAAAATATTTTGAATTTGCAGCCAGATTTGTGAATTCACTCATTCCAAAACTTTCGGAATTTAAGTTCCCGCCAAAAAGTATTTTGAACATAAATGTTCCGGCACTGGATGAAAACGACATCAAAGGAGTCGCTATAACAAAGCTTGGAGAAAGAATATTTACTGATGACTACGACAAACAAATGGATTCTGAAGGCAATGTTTATTATCTGATGGCAGGTGTATTAATTAATGACCCAGTTGATTCTGATACTGACGTTGCCGCTATAAGAAACAATAAAATATCAATCACACCACTAACTTATGAAACGACAATCGAAAACGCAATGTCTGACCTCTCAAAAGTCCTTTGCCGAGAGGATTTATGTAATTGGTTTTAGTGTGGCATTAAAATATATGTTGTAATCATCATATAAAAATAATAGCAGCCGTATGCAAGCAAAAATGCCATTATCAAATAGAAACCGGTTATAACAAAATTGAACCTATTGGATTTACGGCCGATTAATATATCAATATTGTCTATCACAAGTTCAATACATTCTTTTTCACTTTTGTCACTTGCAAGTTCCAACGCTCTGTTAAAATCTTCCAATGCACCTTGTTTATCATGTAATGTATATGCTTTAAACTCACCTCTTGCAAATATTTGTTTTTCATCAAGTTCTACGGCCTTGTTAAAATATTCTAAAGCCTGATTATTGTCTCCTTTGTAGGATATAATGTACGCAAGATGGTAGTAATTTTCACTCATATTTTTGTTTACAGACATTTCGGCTTGAACTTTTTCTAAAAATTTGTCACAAACATCGTCAACAATATCCCTTGTTTTATACTCGTATTTTTTATCTTTTTGGTGGATAAACTTATATAGCCCCCTGTAATTTTGAAATAAACGTGCATAATTTAGAACTGTATCATTACCGCATTCTATTTCAAGAGAATATTTTTTAATTTCATCTACGTATTCTCTGACTGTATTTACCATAAATTTATCTACATTCGCAAGAATTGCATCTAAATTTTCAATATTGTCAATATTTTCAATGATTTCAACGTTTTCAATGTTCATGATCTACTCCGAAATAATTCTCGCAGGATAATTATTTCTTAATAAATCATTCACAACACTCTGGGCTTTTTCTCTTGTAGAATAAGAACCGACTTGGATTGTATAAACCCCGCCGATATTTCTTACAAACGGAGAAATATTCAAACCGGATTCTGCAATAATGCTTTTCGCAACTTCAGCCTGCTCACGGGTAGAATAACGACCTACAACAACTTTTGATGTAGATGCAGTAGCCGCAGCAGGTTGATTAACTGTAGGAGCTTGCGCAGCTTTAGGAGCAGGAGATGCCGTTTCTTGAGGCTTTGGAGTTGCTTCTTTTTCAGCTTGAGCAATAGGTTTTTCTTCTTTAACCTCTTTAACTTCTTTTACTTTTTCCTCTTGAGGTTCTTCTTCAACCTTTTTGCGGTCAGGAATAACAACCTTTTCATCCAACTCCGATGCAAACATTTCATCATCCTTGCTGCCTGTGTTGTCCTCCATTTGCAAAAGTCTTAAACGTTCATCAACTTCATTTTTTTCTATTCCCACAGTTTCATTTTCAGCTTTGGAATTGTCGCCTATAGAAACATCAATCTCCGGCGAAATTTGCTTTGCTATTCCCAAAAATAACAGCAATAATATAAAAAATGCAGAAACAAATATTGCCATACTATCACTCGGCTTTTTATTTAATTTTTTTTGATACTCTTTATAACTGATATGTTCCGGTCTTTTTTCTTCGTTCATTATACACCTCTGACTTTTGTTGATGCCATTATTATATCATCAATTTCTTTTGAATATCTATCCATAACTTCAAGTGCAAATTCGTTGATATCTTTTATTCCGAGTTCACTTGTTAAACCGCTGGCTTTAACGGGTGCACCTGTTGAATCTATATTTATACCCGTATGAATAAGGATTGAAGTCATAGATTTTGTAGCTATTGACACAGTCAATTTTTTGCCATCATAGAATAAATCATCACCATCCCGGACAATTTTAAATCCACGACTTTCTAACACCTCTTTTATTGTACAAATAAGCAATCTTTGTCTAAAAACACCTTCAACCAGCCCTACATTAAACTGTTCAGATATAAAGCTGAGCATTGATTTGCTGTATATAGGCTCATTATTAATAACATCTTCTATATCAACCATTTCGGTCAATTTGACTTCACACTCACCTAAAAATGCAACTATTGAATCTCCCTGAATTTTAAAATTTTTATAAATCCAATGAGGACACAATTGCCAGCCTTCATATTTTATATTTTCTTTTATTAATAATGTTTTCAAAAAAGTGCCTTTATAAACTTCGTATCACCATTAGCAATTAGAGAATTCTTTAATCTTGTACAAGATTCACATACCCCGCAATGTTTTTCTCCTCCGGCATAGCAGCTTCTGACAAGTTCCAGCGGAATATTATTTTCTAACGCCAGTCTTACTATATCATTTTTATTATAATTTAGCAAGGGTGCTATAACTTTTGGATGTTTACGGGTAGAAAATTCAAATTCGGCATTAATTCGCTCTATAAATTCTTTTGAATTATCAGGAAAAGTTTGCCCCTCCTCTTTGTTTGCACCGATTACAATAAAATCATAATCTTCACCGTCTGCAAATGCTGCAGCAATATTTAAAAATAAACCGTTTCGGTTTGGAACCCAAACATTTTTGGCGCTTTCTTCAGGGTTTTCCAATCCTTTCGGAAGCTCATTATCAGAGACAAGTGCCGTGTGAGTAATATCCTTTAGCCAATCAAGTTTTATTACCTTGTGCTCTATTTTATAGTAGTCGCAAATGGTTTTTGAAGCTTTAATTTCGTAATCAACGGACTTTTGTCCATAATCAAAAGTTAGAGCAAGTTCAATATTTGTGGTTAATCCCAAACTGACTAAAGAATCCAAACCACCGGAAAGAAGGATAATTCCTCTAGTCATAATCTTCCTCATACTCGGAAATCATTGAAACTGCTTCCATCTTCAATTTATCGGAAAAATCACCTTCCGCAACTTCATCTAAAATTTCGCGTCCGACAAGATTGTAAAGGGCTATAAGCGCGTTTTTCTTAACCTCTTCATCTTTATCTTCAACAAGACAAGTTCTGATTATCTCAACTGCTTTCGGATTTTCACTCTCCATTATAGCTTCTATAGCATTAATTCTAATTTGCGGGGATTCATCCATCAAAGAATTTTTTAAGGCATTAAAAACTCTTTCATTATCATCAAGTCGAAGTTTACCCAAAGCTTCTATAATTCTTTCTTTCAGAAATGTAAATTTATTCCAAATTCCTTTTTGCGCTTCAAGAATACTTACAAGAGGATCTACAGCTCGGATATCACCAAGCATACCGAGAGCCGATGCCGCACTTTCTCTCAAATAAACAGATTTTTCTTCTTCGTCTTTAACTATTGAAATCAATGGTGCAACCGCATATCTGTCACCGATTTTGCCTAGGGCATCGGCACAGGTAAGGCGAATTTTGTAATTTTCATCTTTGTTGTTTAAGCAATACAACAAAGGGGTAACTGCTGAAGTGTCTTTCAAATTCGCAATTGCTTTTGCACTCATTACTCTGACATTTACATATTTTTCACTGTCATCAATATTTTTCATCAATAACAAATCCAAAAGAGGACTTAAAGATGATTTATCACGAAAACGATCCACACACTGAATTATTACCATTAAAACATCAGGGTCTTTAGCAATGGAAAGAAAATAATTATAAATTTCAACGAGGTTATCACGTTCAAACCTTTCATCAAGCGATTGAACATTTGTTATTGCGGCATTTTTATCATCATCATACAAACCGCATTTTTTTGCTAAAGTTTCTAAAAGCTCATTTTCCACTATAATACCCTAATTTATTTTACTACAATTATATATTTTATGCAATTACGCTGATTTTTGCGCTTCTTTAGCCTTTTTATTTTCAAGATATTTTTCACAAATCGCGTTAGTCGGTTTGGTTACTGCTACAGGAACAAAGAATCTGTAAACAAATCCGAATACAATCATTGATCTAAGCAAAGCCATACCTTTGAATTTACTCATCAAAGCCTTTGAGTCGGCATCTGGCAGATTTTTGAACTTACTGTTAGCCCTAATTAATTTATCAATATTCGGCATTTTTTCCTTGGCATCTTTAGCAAGAGTTTTGTTTTTCTCAATTATTGCTTGCTTTTTAGATAAGTAATCTTTATAAAAATCTTTATCATCTAACAGATGACCGGCAAATCTTGCGGTAACATTATCCCACCAGCCTGTTATATACTTGTCTAACAAGAATGAACCTGCCGTTGATATAGCGAGTGTCAAGCCTTGGTTTACAACAAGAGTGTTCCTTCTGTCTTTTTCAAGTTTTTTATTTGTATAAGTTTGCTGCATATACATACCGCTTGTTATTACAGCACCGGTTGTCAAACAATACTTAAACAGGTTGCTGCTGTCTTTAAATTTATCACCAAGCTTATGTAATACACCCCATTCTGCTATCTTAGACGTAAAATGTTTTGCAATTTTGTCTGTCATACCGTCATAAGCTTTTTTGAACGGCGCGAAAAGGCTTGAACCTTGCGGTTTTGTTAAATTTTGTTCAACAACATCCATAGCAGCTGAAGGTTTTACTGCCGTAAAGTTTTGTCTGTATTGGTTATTTAAAGGAGATATTGTTAAATTCATTATTGAGCACCTCCTTTAAATGCAGCAAATACCGGTTTGTCTATAATGTCATTTCGTATTTGTATATTTTTTTGTTGTTGTGGTTGTTGTTCTTGAGATTTTTTCTTTTCCAAACCGAATACGTATTTCAAAATCGGAGGAATTAATGCAATTGTCAGCATTGCTCTTGGTACTGCAATAATCCAATCCGGAACATTTTTCAAGAATGTTTTCATTGCTTCTTGTTTTTTAACAAGGGTTTTTAGTTTTTTCAAACTTTCAGCGGTTAATTCGCCTTTTTCTTCAAGAGCCTTGTATTTTGCGATTTCATCACTTATTTTTTTCAACTTAGGACCGGCAAACTCACCATCTTCAGCAAATACTTTTTTAATACTTTCATCAAACGGACTTGTTAAGGCCGTTGAGAATATAAATCCAATAATTCCGGATGCCATTGAGTGTCCTGCAGCATACGTTTTGTCATCTTTATCTTTTTTGCCGGGTAGTGACATAATCGTTGCCGGTCTCATTATACCGGCCAAGACAAGAGCAACGAGCGCACTTGTCGAAATATTATGTTCATTTGAATACTTAGCAAATTTTCCAAACCACTTGCTTTTCAAAATTTTATCCATAAACGAAGTGGCAGCCTCACTCTTTCCCGTAAAACTGCCACTATAACCTGCTTTTAATCCTCTGTTCTCAATACATACGCCCTTACCTCTATTTTTTTGAGAGAGCAAGTCCGGCGCTTCTGCCTGATGGATAATATCCGAATGTATTGAAATAACTTTCATTTTTTCACCAAATTATCTACTACAATTATATTAAATCAAAGCAAAATTTTTTTTGCCACATGATTAAGAAAAATTTACAATTACTGTTTCGCATTAACATTTCCACTAATAATATCCTTTGACAAAGCGGTTTTTGCAGCTTGTAATTGAGGATCTGTGTTATTTTTTACATCTTTTATATTTAATTCTACTTTTATATCCGGATTTATACCTTTTTTGTTTATGTCAACACCATTTGGGGTTAAATATTTTGCAACGGTTAAATTTAATCCTGTTTCATTCGGCATAGGAAGTATTTTTTGCACCATTCCTTTACCATATGTTTTTGTTCCTAAAAGTTTTGCCTTTTTATAATCTTTTAAAGCACCGGAAAGTATTTCGCTGGCACTTGCAGATGCTCCGTCGACCATGACAATTGTTGGTTTATTTATTGTATATTCAGTATCTTGGGCATCAATATTATAACGATATCCACCTCTGCCTACAATGCTTACGATATTTCCACTAGGGATAAACAAGTTTGCAATAAATACTGCGTTTGGCAAAAGTCCGCCGGTATTTCCGCGCAAATCAATAATAAGCCCATCTGTATCTTTAGTCTTTTCCAAAGCCTCTAAAAATTCATTCGGAGTAGTTGAACCTACAAAACTTATTATTTGAATATAGCCTATATTTTTATCAATAACCGAACCTTTTACTGTTTTTATTTTTATTTCTTTTCTTATAACACGTTTTGAAATCTTATTATTATCACGCAATATCGTTATGTTTACTGAAGTATTTTCAGGACCTCTGACAAGATTAGCCACCTCTGAAAGCGAAAGCCCATTCACTTCCTTTCCATCAACAGAAAAAATTATATCATCAGGCATAAAATTGGCACTTTGCGCAGGAGTACCATCCATGACATTTACGATATGAATTTTTCCGGCTGTTGAGGCAATATTTACGCCTATGCCGGTAATTTTTGAATTTATTGAATTATTTTGTTCAGCATATTCTTCCTTATTCATAAACCTTGAATAAGGATCATTTAAGCTCGCAAGCATGGTATCTATAGCGACTTTAGCATCATCATCAGTTTTAATCTTACCATGGTAGTGATCTCGCCAACGACTCCAGCTTTGAGTGTTTAGTTCTGCATCATAGTAATTATCTCTGATAATTTTCCATGTATTATCAAATAATTTTTGCGAAGAAATTTGTGTCTTATCTACTAAATCAGACTCCTCAGCAATTTCATCTTGATTATCAAAGATAAATAAACTATTTAAAGTCAAAAGCGCAATAACTATAAATGTAAATATAAGTATATTTCTGCGTTTCATACAATTATTTAACATCAAGAAATATGGATAATCAATATACTTTTTTGGTAAGCAAGGTAGAGAATAACAAAATTATAATTTTGTCGCATAAAAGTTATAATACCCTCCCCTTGTGGGAGGGTCGAAATTTATAATTTCGGGGAGG
>CAMVQX010000076.1 GCA_947169755.1 uncultured bacterium | reverse complement strand
AAGGCAAACGAAAATTGTTGAAAATTGAATATTTAGATTAATTTGCCGAAGTGGTACTCTGCCGAACAAAATGATTAAGTATCATTTTGTGAGAGGGTTGGAACGAAGTGAAAACTTCCAGCACGAAGGCAAACGAAAATTGTTGAAAATTGAATATTTAGATTAATTTGCCGAAGTGGTGGAATGGTAGACACGTGCGTTTCAGGTGCGTATGGAGCAATCCGTGGGGGTTCAAGTCCCCCCTTCGGCATTATAAAGCAGATTGGGGCCTGTCCTTTAATCTGCTTTATAGTCAGTATGGGTATGGACACGAACACCTTTTTAGGGTTCAACGCAAGCGAGCAGAGTGCGAAGTAGTTTTGCGAAAAGAATGAAGTTCTTTGAAGCAAAATACGTAGGCACGTTTAATGCGAGCGCAGCAAGACGAGTCCCCCCTTCGGCATTAGAATTAACAATTATTAATAATTAAAACACATTTATTGACAACTATGTATAGATATATGAAAATTAAGAAGTAAAAGGAGTGTTTATATGTATAGATTGGAAATTCAACCTGTAAGGTATGGTGTTGCTGCCGCAAAACAAGTTGTCCGCAAAAATGCCACTAGCGCAAAAGGAAAGATTAACCAAATTTTACTTACACCTGAAGAACTTGTAAGTAAAACTAAAAAGCCAGCACAGAAAGTAGAAAAACGTGTTTCTAACTATGGTGACTACGGGGATACTTGCGGAGCTTCATACGGTGATTGGTTAGTAACAGGTATCTCTTGCTAACAAATGATGTCGACCAAGCTAAAACTTGCAGAATATGTAATAAAGAGATATGAACCCAGTTTGGGTTTATATTTCTTTTATAATGCAAAAGATGATACTGTGTGGGAAACAGATTTTCATACCGGCTCTATTATTTCTGCACTTGACGGAACAATTACCACAAAAGAAGTTTTCGAAATTTTGTCCAAAAACAATAATATACCCATACAAGATATAGAATCAGCATTTTCAAAATCTCTTGATTACCTCAAAAAGGAAGGTTTTTTAAATGTCAAAAATTGATATAGAGATGGAAAATGCTATAAGGCTTCATATAGAAAGAATGCTTAAAGAGCCAGACAATAATGTCACCAATACAAGCAAGCTTGAGTTAAATATAGTACGGCCTTTATCTAATCATATAAGCGCAAAAGGCGGAAAAGATTTTATATTTTCAACACCAATGTACGGTTGGTGGGATTTGACCTCTGCGTGTAATTTCAGATGCGTTCATTGCTTATACAATGATACAGAATATTCCTCACAAAATGACTTGACGCATGAACAGGCTCTGAATTTAGCTGATGATTTAATTGAGGCCGGCATTGTAGAAATTATGCTTACAGGTGGTGAAATCTTTTTGCGTCCGGACACATTAGATATTGCAGAAAAATTTAAAGAAAATAACATATCAGTTAAACTCTTAACAAACGCAGCATTAATCAATGACAAACATATTGACAGAATAGCAAATATGTTTAACCCTTATCTTGATATGCTTCAAATTAGTCTTGACGCTGCAACACATGAAACTTTCAAAAAAATTCGTCAAACAGATTCTTTTGAAACAATTATAAGTAATATAAAGAAACTGACAGACAGAGGGGTACGCGTTGTCATTGGCTGCACAGTAAACACCATAAATTATGATGAGATATTACAGACCTATAATCTTGCAACCGAACTTGGAGTGAGTGATTTTATGGCAGGTAAAATGATTTACCACAACAAAAGCCATGCACCTCTAATGGTTTCAGATAGAGATTTGTTGTTATTAGAGAAAAAACTTATAGAAAACCAAAATACAAAAACTAATTTAATACCGGGTTTGTTTACGTCTATTGACTTTATGAATGTTGACGGAGTTAGAGAAATTATTAGTGAGGAAAAATATCAAAAGTATTTTGATAAATTAAAAACTCCAAAGCTCAAAAGCTGCCATTTGAACGACAGAATCAGGATTTGTTCAAACGGAGATATGTATTTGTGTATGGAAGCAGATACCTGTCCCGAAGCAAGGCTCGGCAATTATAAAGAAAATTCATTCTCAGAAATATGGGATAAAAGAAATTCAAATATATTTTACCAACCAAGAATTTTAGACAAAATGGTATGTAAAAACTGTAAATACAATGTAATATGCAACAGCGGCTGCATGGTAAGAGGATACAAAAGATGCGGCAGTATCTCAGTCCCGGAAATTGATTGCGTATTTGCAAAATGACTTTTTATTCAAACACAATTTTAAAATACGCATCAGCTTTACTATCTTTACTGGCCGGAGATTTTTTCCAAAGCTTTAAACTGATTTGCGCCGGCAAATCGTGAACATAAAATATCAATCCTTTTTGCAGAGGGGATAAATTGTTGCAGCCGTCCTGGTATTGGCAGCTCCCTCCAAGATGAATAAAATCCTTAAAAGTTTGGACATCACTAAATATATCAGAATCTTCCTGATATAATATTTTTATATTTTTTGAATCATAGCCATACACATATCTATACCCAAAATCCAAAGCATTAATACCTGACAACTGCATTGGGATATTTTTCCCGCCTTTCAAACCTGTTACACCTATTTTGTATTTAACAAACTCCGGCGGAACCCGATAACTAACAATAAATATATTATCTTTTTTATTATATTTTAAAGAAGCTGGGAGAAATTTTGAATAATCAGCCGTACAATAGTCTCCATAATAAGGATCATCCCAAGGCATAAACAATTTATACAAACCGACTAAATTTGCAGGATTATTTATTATTGTACTCAACTTTGAATCACCCTCTATACGATAGCTGTAATCACCTTGATAATTTAATATGTCACAACTCAAATTTCCCCACCATGGCATGTTATCAACAATTTGGCCGAACACATCTTCATTCGGCTCATAACCCTCTTTGGCAAAAACTGATTCACTAACGTAGCGCTTTCTCAAATCATAAATTTCGCGTTTTGTCATATAATCATAATCCGATGTAGGATTTATATGCAAATCAACCCAAGCGTCATCATTTGGTTTATTTTCACTGTTTAATACACGATAGGAAGTTGATGTAGCTTGACTTGCTTTATTAATTTTCTTCTCTATATTATTTGAATTCAAGACAGGAAAAATAAAAAAATAAAATACAACTGCAAGAATTATAGCTTTAAAGAAAATCATATGAAAAACGTTTATGTGCTCTAAAAAACCGGTATTTTTTTCATATTTATTAACCGAATATTTAAAATCCCTGATTTTATCAATAACAAGAATTATATCCATAATAACAGGAGCAATTAACAAGAGCAAAAGCGGAAAAAACATTACAATAAATATCGGATCTTTAACAATATCACCTACAAATGGAATTATTATCCACAAGCCAACAGCAAAAAGAAGGAAAGATGCAATAAGCATTTTACTTTCGCCACTACTGGCAAACATATCTTGATATCCGCTTTCTAAATATTTTTCGATTTTTTCCTTATAATCAGGGACTTCGCCCACACCGGTAAAACAATAATTAAAACTTTGAACCCCTCTTGTATAATCAATTATCCTATAAATAGTTTTCATAGGATAAATCGGTGTATTAAAAAGCTCAAATTTTTTATTATTCAACAATGAAAAAACTAAACCCAGCTGTTCAAATGCAATATATGAACCATTTTTAGTCCGCACAAGTTTGGATTTTATATTCATATTCAAATCTTCAATATCGGAATATGAACAAACAAAATTATATTCAGGATTTACAAAACAAAACTCTAATCTGTCAGGAAGAAAATTAACATATTTTATGTTTAACTCTGCATTAAATAGTTTCAAAGCATTATGACGGGAAACAATAGCACCAATTAAACCGACGAAGCAACACAAAGGCAACAACAATGCAATCCAAGGGATAATGGGTTCATCAGTACATTCAGCCCTAAATTGCTGAAATAACTTAAACAACCATTTAAAAAATCCGATAAAAGATAAGTCATAAACCGATGACATAACATATGCCACAACAAAAAAAATGATTATTGCAGACGAAATCAAGGACATTACAACTACAGATTTGGCTGAAGTAGCCGATGTTACGTTATTTATTCTCATTTAACCTACCCTATACATTACAGGTTGAGCTATTTCTGTCATCTTCCAATTGTTTAATATCTATATTTCCTTCATCTTCAGCATAGCTGTTCATTACAGGAACATCAATTTCAACATTTACATCAGCATCAACCATTTCAATATCAGCTTTTGCAAACTCTTTAGTTTTGCCGTCTTCCATTTTGACAGCAACAGTTCCATTCATAAACTGCAAATAACAAACCCTTCCTAGTCCGTCAGGAGTCATTACAGATGAACCGATAGGCGGCATGCCTTTTGCAGCATCAATATAATTTGAATATTCATAATTCAAGCAGCAAAGCAGCCTTCCGCAAGTTCCCGAAATTTTCCCGGGTGCAATTGGCATTCCTTGATCTTTTGCAAGCTTTACATTTATTGAACCGAATTTTCTTAAAAAACTGCAGCAGCAAAACGGTCTTCCGCAAACTCCGCAACCGCACATAATTGAAGTTTCATCTCTTACTCCAATGTGACGAAGATCAATCCTTACACGGGTAAAAGTTTGAGTTAAATCTTTTAACAACGCTCTGAAATCAACCCTTTCAGGCGCTGTATAATAGAATGTAATTTTTTTTCTGTCAAATGTTATCTTGCATTGAACAAGGTTCATAACCAATTTGTGTTGTTCAACCAATGCCTTACATTTAAAAAACGCTTCAACTTCTTCTTTTTTAATATCATCAAGTGTCTGTAAATCACGTTGAGACAGCGTTCTAATTACAGACAAAGCTTCCGGCTTATTTTCTGACTTTTCCCATAATTCTATAATTTTCGAATTAACAACAAAAGCCCTCAATGCCTCCTCACCCTTTGAAGTCCTAACCAGAACCATCTGACCGTCTTCAATTGTCAATGTATCAGGCACAGACAAAGGATAAAATGTATTTTTCAAATATTCAACAGCATATTTAAACATATCTCTCTTCTTCTTTCAACTTTCTGTTCATTAATTTTTCAAGCAAAGCTTGAGGTGTAATATCTGTATATACAGCCTCATAAATAGCACTTGACACAGGAACTTCAATATCAAGTTTTTTTGCAAGTTCACAAATTGCCTTAGATGTTTTTACACCCTCTGCCACAGAACCGAGTTCTGCCAATATATCGTTGATTTTTTTACCTTTTGCAAGCATAGAACCAACTGTATAGTTTCTCGACATCGGACTTGAACATGTTGCAATCAAATCTCCCATGCCTGACAAACCGTACAAAGTTGAAGGATTTGCACCAAGATTAATACTTACCCTCACAATCTCGGCCATTCCGCGTGTCAAAAGAGCGCCAGAACAATTATCACCTAACCCCATTGTGTGAGCAAAGCCTGATGCAATTGCTATAACGTTTTTCAAAGATCCGCCAAGCTCAACACCTATAACATCTTGGTTTGTATATAGCCTAAACCGATTTGGAACATTTAATGCTTTTTGTACATACTCTGCAGTTTGCAAATCTTCACAAGCAACACATGCAGCCGTTGGCAACCCTGCAAGAACCTCTTTTGCCAATGTTGGACCGGACAATATACACAATTTTTGTTCCGGCAAAACATCCTTTATAACTTCAGACATCCTCATCAAAGAAGGAAGCTCTATACCCTTTGAGGCATTTACCAAAATTTGCTCAGATTTAATTCCTGCTTTTTTAAGGTTTTCACAAACATCTCTAGTGCCCGAAGTAGATACAACAGACAAAATAATATCCGCACCATCAATTGCAGAAGCCAAGTCAGATGTAACCTCTACCTTTTGCTGTAATTGAACTTCTAAAGGCTTTGATGCGTGTTTATTATATTTCAGATCATCAGTTATATCTTTTTCTCTTGCCCAAATCGTAACGTTTTCAAAATTATCGGTTAACAACCAAGCTAAAGTTAACCCCCAACATCCTGCACCAAGTACAGTTAATTTCATAGTTTAATCTCCTCCGGCAAAAGTTTTCTCAAAACTCCGCCATGTTTTCTAAGTTCTAATCGCGCATTATCAACATCAGTTTTCATTACTAAAGATACAATTGCAGTCTTAATCTCCCAATTACATTTCAACAAAGTAGAAAGAGCATCGCTGTGAGAAACGTTTGCAATCTGCGCAACAATCCTGATAGCCCTGTCTTTCAATTTTTCATTTGTTGCCTTTAAATCTATCATAAAGTTTTCGTAAGTTTTGCCTATCTTTATCATAGCACCTGTTGATAACATATTCAAAATCATTTTTTGTGCAGTACCGGCTTTCAAACGAGAAGATCCCGCAATTACTTCAGGTCCTACTTCAACACATATTACATGCCCTGCATCTTCCGCAATCTTACCTTTTGAGTTACAAGTAATCGCAATAGTTCTGCAATTAACTTCATCCGCCCTCTGCAATACACCGGACAAATATTTAGGGTTGCCGCTCGCTGAAATAACAACAGCAACGTCTAATTCAGTCAAAACTTTTGCATCATTATAACCAAATTCAAAATTATCTTCCGCTCCTTCAACAGCCGTTCTAAAAGCACTATCACCGCCTGCAATTATACCTTGAACCATATCAGGAGAAACACTGAATGTCGGAGGGCACTCAGATGCATCCAAAATACCTAATCTTCCTGAAGTACCTGCTCCAAAATAGAAAAGTCTTCCGCCTTTCAAAAATTGCTTTGCAATAACATCAATTGCTTCCGCAATATGTTCGGTTTCATCTTCAACAGCAAGCGCAACGAGCTTATCCTCCTCGTTCATTTTTCTGACCATTTCGACAGTAGAGAGAATATCAATATCTTTAGTATTCTCATTTCTGTATTCAGTGATAACTTCTGACATAATAACTCCTTAAATTACCAATAACGACAAGTTGAACATACATCTAAATATTTTTATAAAGATTTGCCATTTCAATAGCTGATTTAGCAGCATCAGAACCTTTATTTCCTGCTTTTGTACCGGCTCTTTCGATAGCTTGTTCAATATTATCAGTTGTCAAAACTCCGAATATTACAGGAACACCTGTTTGAAGGCTAACTTGAGCAACACCTTTTGACACCTCAGCGCTAACAAAATCAAAATGAGCGGTTGCTCCTTTGATAACAGCGCCAAGTGTAATTATTGCATCATATTTTCCTGTTTTTGCAAACTTTTGAGCTGCAAGAGGAATTTCGAACGCACCAGGGACTCTTACGACATCAATATTATCGTCGGATACACCGTGGCGTTTCAACTCATCTATCGCACCTGACAACAATTTTGAACCGATAAAATCGTTAAATCTCGCTAATATTATACAGAATTTTTCGTTTCCTACTACTAATTGTCCTTCATAAGTTTTCATAAAATACACTCTCCTATACGCCCATTATATTATATATTATGCGCTTTTACAAGACTACGTAAAGATAATTAAAGATTAAAAAAGGCGGGATTGGTATCCCGCCATATTTGCTTACACAAAATTCAGTCAAAAAATTTGTCCGACCTTTGACGGAGTGAACAATCAAATGTTTGCGACACAATTACAGGGCGGAATTTGTTTTCTTGTTCATTCGCTATTAACGGGTCTTCGGCTCTGCTCGTC
>CAMVQX010000075.1 GCA_947169755.1 uncultured bacterium | reverse complement strand
TTGTATCAAATTTAGTAGAAATTAACGGGAATAAATATCTGGATGGCGCTGTTGCCGATCCGATTCCCTTTAAAAAAGCTCTTGACATGGGTTATGAAAAAATTATTGTTATACAGACAAGACCTGCTGATTACGTAAAATCAAAATCTTTGCTGCCTTACGGTTTAGTCTACAAAAAATACCCTAAATTTGTAAAAACTGCTAAAAATGCTTACATTAATTATAATGAAACCCTGAATTTAATAAAAAAATACGAAAAGGAAGGTAAAATAATCGTTTTAAGACCAAGTGAAAAAATCAAAATGCAACGGGTTGAAAAAAATCTGAATAAATTACAAGCAATTTATGACATAGGGGTAAAAGATTGTAATAATAATCTTTCTAAGATAAAAGAGTATATTTATGAATAACTGCAAGAGTTTTAAGCCATCAATAGATATAAATTCCAAAATTCTTATACTTGGTTCAATGCCCGGGGTAAAATCCTTGGACGCACAGCAATATTATGCTCATCCGCAAAACAGGTTTTGGAAGGTTATGGGTGTTATTTGTAATGAGCCAAAGCTGCCTAAATTCGATTATGACTTAAAATTAAAAACTTTATTAAAAAACAATATTGCACTATGGGATACAATAAAATCCTGCAAACGTAAGGGGAGCTTGGATTCTGATATTCAAAACGAAACACCGAATGACATTAAAGGTTTGTTGAAAAAATTCCCTAATATTAAGACAATTTGTTTAAACGGGAATAAATCATATTCTGCGTTTAAGAAATATTTTCCTGACTTATTGGAGAAATATAATTACCATAAAATGCCTTCAACAAGCCCTGCTAATGCGAGATATAGCTTAAATAAACTTATAATGGAATGGAAAGTTCTAGTTTAGGAGTTGTACTCCTTATTAAACGAATTTTGAATTAAAATTTTCTTATCGGTTCGTTTTTAGCACAAAACTTTAATGTGCGTTTAAATTAACTTGTAGATTCCCAAATGTATACTTTAAATATCAATTCATCTTCAACAACAAGTATTTTTGCATCTTTTATGCTCATAAATTTATTATACTATTAAAATTATTAGCATTTTGTTAGTTCGTTAAATTATCAGGACACTTGTTTATTTGTTACGAACAATATATCATAATAAAGTTAAAAAGAAAGGAACATAAAATGAGAGACGATATTAAAGAATATAATGCAGTAGAGCAGGTTGCAATGAAATTTTGTGAAGCAGTAAAAGCAGGTAAAAGCGAAATTGTTAAACCGTATTTTTATGAAAAAGCTTGCTTTTTCGGTCAACTAAATGAAAAAACTTATCAATCAGGACCAATAGAAGAATTTTACAAAACTATTGATACATTTGGTGCATGTAAAGACGATTACATTTCAAGAATTGATATTTTAATGTTAGAAAAAACAATTGCAGTTGTTCAAGTAATTGAAGATAACTGGCATGGATATAAATTCACAGATATTTTAAACCTGAATAAAATCAACGGAGAATGGAAAATCGTTGCCAAAGTTTATGACACTTTATCAGGGAAATAATATATAATATAAAAACCGAAATTTAACTTTTGCCTTTTTATTTAACAAAATTTTGTGTTAATATTGGGGCATGAGAGGATTTATAAAATCACTTGTTGTTTTTATTTATTTGATATTGGCATTGTTTCTTCAACCAAACAATGCTTTTGCATGTGATTATATCGAGCAAAATTCCTCTGGACAATATTATATTTCAACAACTAAATCAGAAACTCATTTTATAAATAATTCAAGAGAAGAACATTACATAATCTCAAAAAATAATAACCGAACCGAAATATCAAATCTGTCAAATAAAAATCAAAATTGCGGTTTGGGGAGTTTTGATAAAGCAAATTCTGATTTAATTATTTCGGATAACTATATTATTGACAATTCAATATATCCTACTTGCATTTCTCACAATATATCTCCAAATTTGAAAAATGCAATTTATACCCGTGCTCCCTAATTGAGTAACTTCTAACTAACAAAAAATCGTAAGTGTATTTTAAATTAAAATGCACGAATTTTGTAATGAATAATTTTAAGGAGAAACTCATAATGGAAAATTTGAATATCGGGATTATCGTTATGGTAATCGGTATGGCAACAGTATTTGTTTTCTTGGCCATTATGATTGTTGCAATGAAGATTACAACAAAAATAATTGAAATCATAAACAAATATTTCCCTGAACCAGTACCTGAAGAAAAAAATATCCAACAGAAAAAGCAAGATGACAAATCTGAAATTGCTCTTGCTATTGCCGTTGCTATAAGGGAAAGGACAAAGGTAATATAAAAAATGTTAGCAAGTTTTATTTCTCAAAATTGTGTTGCAATATCTGCTTCACTACTTATAATTTCATACATTTTTATTGCATTGGAAAAAATACCAAAGGTTACTATTGCACTGCTCGGAGCAGGAATAACTTTGTTATTAGGATTAGTTAGTCAGCATAAAATGATTGGCGATGTTTTAAATCCGCATTATTTTGTGAATTTTATTGATTTTAACGTAATATTTTTACTTGTATCTATGATGATAATAGTTAATATTTCAACTAAAAGCGGTATGTTCAATTGGATTGCTAATGAACTCTTAAAAATGACAAAAGGAAAACCTATTGCCATTTTTGCAGTCTTAGCAATTTTTACGGCAGTAACGAGTGCATTTTTAGATAATGTTACAACAGTTATCTTGATTATGCCGATTACTTTCTTTGTTGCTAAAAAATTAGATATTAATCCGATACCTTTTTTATTAGGGGAAGTATTTGCCTCTAATATCGGTGGAACGGCTACTTTAATCGGAGATCCTCCGAATATCATTATCGGAAGTGCAGCAGGATTGTCATTTATGGATTTTATTAAAGTCTTAACACCTGTTATTGCAATAATTCTATTTGCTGTAACCATATTTCTGATTTTTATATTCAGAAAAAATTTAAAAACCTCAAAAGAAAAAATGCAGGAAGTTATTAATATTGATAATTCAAAAACCATAACGGACAAAGGTTTAATGATTCGTTCTATTGTTGTGTTAGGTTTGGTAATATTGGGGTTTGTAACTCACGATATTACACATATTGAAACCTGTGTAGCGGCAATGGTTGGTGCAAGTATATTGTTGTTATTTGAAAAACCGACAGAAATATTAAAGGATGTCGAATGGAATACAATATTTTTCTTTATCGGCTTATTTATAATAATTGGCGGTGTTGAAGCATCAGGCGGTATTAAACTTATGGCAGAATGGATACTAAAAATCACACAAGGCTCTCAGACTGCCACATCGATGTTGATTCTTTGGGCATCAGGGATAATATCCGGTATAATAGATAACATTCCATATACAGCAACAATGTCCCCAATGCTTGTAGAAATACAAAAAACAATGGGAGTAAATTATACTATTCCTCTTTGGTGGTGCTTATCATTAGGCGCTTGTCTTGGCGGTAATATGACAATGATTGGAGCCGCTGCTAATGTTATTGTTAGTGAAAATTCTGCAAAATTCGGACACCCGATTAAATTTATGCAATTTATGAAATACGGTCTGATAGTTGTCGGAATTTCACTTGCAATAAGCACAATGTATATATATTTAATATTTTTGATATGAAAAGGAAATATAAAATGGAACATAATAATAAAATAAATAATATTAACGAAGAAAATAATAGAGAACATTATTCAAATGCCTCCGGCACCGGAGTTTTAGCTTCAATGATTTTTATGGTAATAACAATGATTGTAATGTATATTATATCTAAATTTATTGGCAGCTAATAATCAATTTTGCAGGGAGTTGTAAATTACAACTCCCTGCAAATTATTAAACAATTGCATTATTTCCCTTATAATTCAACAAATTTATGCTGTTCAACATTCAAATACCCTTCAGGGCAATGTGTTGAGCAATAAATTGTCTTATTGTTTTTTATAAAATCACGCACCCTATTTAATGTTTCTCTTGCTTTATCTTTATCTTCAAATACTACAGATAATTCATTTGCTAAAAGTGCATTTAACGATATAGCTCATACTGTTTTATCAAGCCACGTCCCATTTTAAATATGATAGCACTAAATTAAACTGTAAATTTTAATTATTATAACTATTTGTTTTATAATAGAGTTAGAGGAAATATTCATGAAAAAATTTATCAATATGTTTTTACACTTGCACATGGCGGAGCACAAAAAAGCTTTTTTATTACGGCGATTGGATAAGAAAACCCGGTGTTGCAATATGTCCTTGTAATGACGGTCTTCGCCCTGTGATATTCAAAATTGAAGCTGAAGTATAAACTTATAGTATTATTATAAAATATTCAAGGAGAGTAAATATGAAAATAACAGTTATTACGGGAAGTCCACGCAAAAATGGGACATCAAATTATTTAGCAGATGAATTTATTCGCGGTGCAAAAGAAAACGGTCACGAAATTTATCGTTTTGATTCCGCACATTCGGATGTTAAAAATTGTATAGCTTGTAATGCTTGCGCAATGGGTTCAAAACCTTGTATTCATAAAGACGATTTTGTTGAACTAAGAGAGCATCTTTTAGATTCGGATGTTATAGCATTTGTTACACCAATATACTATTTTGAGATGACATCCACAATAAAGAAGGTTATTGATAGATTTTACAGTATCGACCCGATTTTAAGAGAAAAGAAAAATAAAGCAGTTTTAATTTCGGTTCAACATTCACCTGTTGCAGAAGTAAAAGATGTTTTGAATAATAATTATCAAGCAATTTTAAATTGGTTAAATATTGAAAACGCTGGAATTGTAAACGCAATAGGCATTGAAAGTGTTGAGCATTTAAAACAAACCGAATATCCAAATCAAGCGTATGAATTAGGTAAAAGTATATTTTAAATAAAAGCGGAGCGTTAAATTTAAATGACCGAAAAAGAAAAAATGTTAAATAGTGAATTGTATAATGCAGATAATAAAACTTTAAAAGATGAACGTATAAAATGTAAAACTTTATGCCAAAAATATAACAATTTGGATTATGACAAATTTGAACAAAGAAACTCTTTAATAAGACAGATATTAGGTAAAGTCGGAAATAAATATTTTATTGAGCAGCCATTTGTTTGTGATTATGGTTATAACATAGAAATAGGCGACAATTTTTATTCAAATCATAATTTAACAATTTTAGATTGTGCAAAAGTTGAATTTGGTGATAATGTTTTTATTGGACCGAATTGCAATTTTTATACTGCCGAGCATCCTCTTGATGTTGAGACCCGAAACAAAGGGCTTGAATTTGCAAGACCTATAAAAATTGGAAATGATGTGTGGATAGGCGGCAGCGTTACAATTTTATCAGGTGTAACGGTAGGAAACAACGTTGTAATTGGTGCAGGCTCTGTTGTAACAAAGGATATTCAAGCTAATTGCGTTGTTGCAGGAGCTCCGGCTAAAGTCATAAAGAAACAAAATGAGTAATATATCATAAATTTACTTGTCTGATAATTTTGGCAGGGACACCTGCTACAATAGTATTTTTAGGGACATCTTTTGTTACAAGAGCATTTGCCCCGATTATTGCGCCATCCTCTATAGTTACGCCTTGCAAAATTGTTGCATTAGAACCAATCCAGACATTATTCCCTATTTTAATTGGTTTGGGATAAATGTTCTGTCTAAAATTCGGTCTTTCGTCATGATTTAGCGTAGCTAATGTTACATTATGTCCGATTAATACACCATCTCCTATTTCAATCCCGCCTTGGTCTTGAAATTTACAACAAGAATTGATAAAAACATTTTTGCCTACTTTTATATTCTTTCCGCAATCAGTATGAAACGGAGGAAATAACCTGAATGATTTGTCAACCTTTCTGCCTGTTAATTTTGAAAACAAATCAACAATTTCAACTTCAGTATGGTATTTGTTATTTATTTCCACGGTAATTTTCAATGCTTCTTGACTTAAACGATGAAAAGTCTTTAGCATCTCTCCCTCAACCGGTTCACCTCTTGCCATTATTTTGCGAAATTCATCAACATCTATCATAATAGAATACTAACATAAACAAAATATTAAAAAATAAAATACAGCAGATAGGAAATTTGGAAACAATTTACTTTTGCATATTTTTTATTAACAGATATAATTATCATGCAACTATTAATAAAGTTTAAATATTTTTATATAGAGTAGGGTAAAGAATGAAGAAAAGAACAATTATAGCAGTACTATTAACTGCGGGAGCAGTAGTCGGAACGTACAAACTATGGCATCATACTTCGGCATTGATTTTTATTTCAATAATGATTTTATCATTTTTGTTATCATACAAAATTACTGATTATATTGCTGATTTTAAGACAGTAAAAAATAATTCGAGAATAGATATTATATTTTTATTAATATTCTTTATTTTGCTCTGTATTCCGGGCTCACATATTTCAAAAGCTAAAAAAGCACAAGGTGAAAATCGCTACCTAGCTAAAAAAGCTAAATTTATAAATAACCATAAATTAAATATGAGTTACGGAAAAGAATTTAACGAATGGTTTGAAGACAGATTTAATTTAAGAAAAAATATGATTAGATGGAAAGTTACTATTGACTGCAGTCTTAATACCACATATTGCGGAAATAAAAAAATTACTTATTATAAAAAAGGGCATTTATTCTACAGAGAAAGCTATTATGGTGCAAAAGAAATTGCGAAAAACAAACAACAAATTTTGAATGAATACGCTAACAATATAAATAAACTTCAAAGATTTTGCAATGACAAAAATATAAAGTTATACTTACTTATTATTCCACGACAAGCTGAATTTTTCGATTACCCTCTAGCTGACAAAAGAAATTACGAAGCAGATCCAGCAGACGAAATAATCGATTACTTAAAATTAAATACAAACACAAATATTATATATCCAAAAGCTGCAATGAAGGAAGCTAACAAAGAAACACCCGTTTATTTCAAAACAGATCACCATTGGACTAAAAAAGGTGCATACGCCAGCTATTATGAACTAATGAAAGAAATAAAAAAAGATTTTCCTTCTGTACCTGTTTTACAAGAAAATTCTCTTGAAAAGTATTATGACAACAGAGTCTCAGAATGGTGGGACAGAAAGTTTAATGAAGGACAAACTTTCCGTCATTTAGGATTATCTAAAAAAAGATACAGTAAAAATATTTTAGATACACCTTACCTTTATTACAAAAATCCAAACAGGGATAAACTAGAGACAAATGCCAAATTTGCCCCAATTATAGAAATAGGATTTAATTCTATACAAGACAACCAATTTTATTATCCAAATGGGTTAGATAAGAAGGTATTATTAATCGCAAACTCATTTGGTGCAAATTTAGTTGAATTTTTGCCGTACAGCTTTAAATACACAGCGAGATATTATGATAATGACCGTCATATGATACTTAATACATACAGAAATGCCATAGATAGTTACCAACCTGATATTTTAATACTTAATATGCAAACTGCATATATAAACCAACTTTTAAATTTATACCCAAACAAGTTTAGTCACAAGGAGGGTCAATAGTGCTATTTTCTTCAATGACTTTTATATATGTATTTTTACCAATTCTTTTGTTTCTATACCTTGTTACAAAAAAGGAATTGCACAATCCTATTTTATTAGCAGCCAGCATTATATTTTACGCTTGGGGAGAACCCAAATACCTCGCAATAATGCTTATGACTATCATATTAAATTACGTTGGCGCTATCTTAATTGAAAAATCTTTAAA
>CAMVQX010000074.1 GCA_947169755.1 uncultured bacterium | reverse complement strand
AAAGCAGCTTACAAAAACGTCATTTCAATTCCTATGCAAACTGAGATTAAAGAAACATTGGAAAAAGGTCAGCAAGTTATTTTGCTCATTAATCGCAGAGGCTTTTCAACATACACTCAATGCAAGGCTTGCGGACACGTTATAGAATGTCCGAATTGTGCAATTCCTATGATTTGGCATGCAAAAGACAACCATTTAAAATGCCACTATTGCAATCACATTTCGTATTTCCCCGATACCTGCCCCGAATGCGGCTCTGATGCTTTGAGGACAAGCGGAACGGGTACACAAAAAATTGAACAATATATAAAAGATATTTTCCCTGATAAAGTTGTTGAACGCATAGACAGCGATATTTTAGTCAGAAAAGGAGAACATATCAGACTTTTAGAACGTTTTCAGCGTAAAGAAATTGATATATTAGTAGGCACTCAAATGATTGCAAAAGGTTTAGATAATCCTAATGTTACACTTGTCGGTGTAATTTCCGCCGATGCAAGTTTTAATTTGCCGGATTTTAGAGCATCAGAAAGGGGCTTTCAATTATTAACACAGGTTGCAGGACGTGCCGGCAGAGGAGAATTTGCAGGCAAAGTATTATTTCAGACTTACAACCCCGAATTTTATGCTCTGGAAAGTGCAAAATCTCAAAATTATATGGAATTTTATAAAACAGAAATTGCAGCACGTGAAGAATTTGATTATCCGCCGTTCAGCAAGATTGTAAGACTTGTTTTAAGCTCATTAAATAATTTCAGAGCGGAAAAATCCGCACAAGAAATTGCTTTAAGACTTTGTACGATGATTGAAAAATTCGGATTATCCGAAAGAATAGAAGTTCTCGGTCCTACGCCCTGCGTAATTGAAAGAATCAACAGTCAATACAGATTCCAAATTTTAATAAAAAACAAACTTGAAGAAAAAGGACATCAGTTTATTTCGAGTTTCCTAAGCAAAATAATAATGCCAAAGGATATAAAACTTTCAATAGACGTTGATCCGCTGGATATTTTATAAAAGTTAGTCTGTTATTTCGCCTTGTAAATACCAAGTTTTTGCACCCGTTATTTTTACGTTTACAAATTGACCTGTCAAATCACTGTCACTTGGAATATGAACCGTTTTGAAGTTTCTGGTTTTACCGGTATTTATCATTTTACCTTTGTGTTCATAAAAATTTTCTACCAAAACTTCCATTTCACGTCCGACATATTTTTTGTTTGATTTTAAACAGTTTTCTTGAATTTTTTTGTTCAGACGCTGAAACCTCTCATCTTTAATATCTTCGGGAACAAATTTGTCAACCCATCTTGCCGCAACAGTTTTTTCACGAGGAGAATATGCCGCAACATTACAATAATCAAGTTCAAATTCATCAATAGCAGTAAGAGTATCCTCAAACTGTTCTTCTGTTTCTCCAGGAAAACCTGCAATAAAATCACTCGTTATCGTAACATCAGGCACCATATCCCGTACTTTTTGCACAATTTTTGCATACGTTTCTCTGTCATATCTTCTGTTCATTGCCTTCAAAACTGTGCTGTTTCCGGATTGCATCGGAATATGAAAATATTCACAAACTTTGTCCAACTCAACAACAGTTTCTATCAACTCATCCGTAATATCAGTAGGATAAGAAGTTACAAAACGAATTCTAAAATTTCCTTCCAATGAATTCAAATCCCTTAGAAGCTGAGCCAATCGATAATTTTTATCAGTAAAATCTTTGCCGTAACTATCAACATTTTGTCCCAAAAGAGTAATCTCTTTGTAACCGGCATTTAGAGCATCTTTAGCTTCTTTAATAATAATTTCCGGTTGCCTTGAGCGCTCCCTACCTCTCGTATAAGGCACAATACAGTAAGTACAGAAATTATTACACCCTTCTGTTATCGGAATCCAAGCATTAACACCTTTTACGCGGTCAATCTCATAGTTTTGGGCAAGATCATCTTCTGTTTGGTTAGTTTCCGTACATTCGCAAATTCTTTCACCATTATTTATACGTCTTATAATTTCAGGCAGGGCGTATATTTTATGAGTTCCAAGTACAAAATCAACATAAGGCGCTCGTTTAAAAATTTCTTGAGCTTTTTGCTGCGCAACGCACCCGCAAAAACCTATCTTAATATCTTTTCCGAATTCTTTTTTCCATTTTCCCCAAGTACCAACGGCGCTAAAAGCCTTATCCTCAGACAATTGCCTGATTGAACATGTATTAACCATCAACAAATCTGCATCCTCAGGCACTTTAGTTTCTTCATAATCAAAATGAGCCAGCATACCTAACATTCTCTCGGTATCTGATTTGTTCATCTGACAACCCATTGTGTCTATAAAAACTTTTTTCATTATATCTTCCTTATTACAGACATTATAATACAAAAAAACTTGTTGTTTTTGATATTTATGGTAGTATGTTTAAAGAACGAGGTAAGTTATGGGCTTAGGAAGAAAAAATATATTATCTTTTTTACAAGAGAGAACTGAAAATTATGCAGACAAAGTTGCTTTGGGTATGAAAAACCAATACGGTTGGAAAGAGTTGACCTATTCGGGAATAAGCACTTTATCACGCAGAATTGGTGCATATTTAATAAATGATTTAAAAATGGAAAAAGGTGACAGAGTTGCAATTTTGTCAGAATCTAAACCGGAATTTGGGGCATGTGTTTTTGCATCCGTAATCGCCGGCACAATAACTGTTCCTTTAGACATAAAATTGACAAAGTATGAATTGAAATCAATCCTTTCAGATTGCGAGCCAAAAGTTATGTTCGTTTCTCGCAAAAATCTGGAAATGGCAAAATATTTAAGAGAAGAAATTCCGTCTCTTGAAACTCTTTTAGTTATGGATGAACCGTATTATGGCATGGAAGAAAAAAGTATCTACCAACTGCCGGAAGTTCATCAGGCAAAATGGAGAATAAGAGGTGCAAAATCAACAGCTCTTATTATTTATACATCAGGTACGACAGGCAAACCAAAAGGGGTTGAAACAACTTTTGGAAACATGCTTACTCAGATGTATGACCTTGACTATACATTAAACAAGATTATGCCGTTTAGAAATATCAATCTGCTTTCAATTTTACCGATGAATCATTTGTTTGAAATGACTGTTGGATTTTCAACATTTATGAATTTCGGATGTTCAATTTTTTATACTCCGAGTTTAAAACCAAACGATATTTTGAGCATAATGAGAGAAAAACATATCCAATTTATGATTGTTGTTCCGGCATTTTTAAAACTTTTAAAAACAACAACCGAAGCAGAGATCAAATCTCGTGATAAAATGGCACAATTAAGATTTAAAATCAAATTTGCTCTGGCAAAATACATTCCGTCATACAAAATTAAAAGATTGATGTTTAGAAATTATCACAAAAAATTCGGCGGAAAATTTGTAGGCTGCATTTCAGGCGGTGCGCCTTTAGATTTAAACGTAGGTGATTTTTTTGAAAGAATTGGTATAAAAGTTTACCAAGGTTATGGCCTAACAGAAACAAGTCCTGTTGTATCAATAAATGTTGACAGACACGGTGATTTGGCATCTGTTGGCAGACCGCTCAGAAGTTACGAAGCAAAAATTGACCCTGACACCGGAGAATTGTTGGTTAAAGGTCCTTCTGTTATGAAAGGCTACCACAATCAACCTGAATTAACAGCAGAAGTAATCGACAAAGAAGGATTTTTCCACACGGGCGACATTGCAGAAATCAAAAACGGCGGACATATTTATATCACAGGAAGAATTAAAAACATGATAGTTCTTTCAGGTGGTAAAAAAGTATTTCCGGAAGAAGTTGAAGCTGTATTAGAAAAAAGTCCTCTATTCTCAGAAGTTTGTGTATTCGGACTTTCAAGAAAATTCGGTTCAAAAGACGGCACGGAAGAAGTTGCTGCAATGATAGTTCCTGTCAAAGAAGTTATAGACAAATACAGTGATGAGGAACTTGAAAAAGTTGTAAGAGCTGAAGCAAAACAACTTGCAACACATCTCACACCATACAAACGTCCGGTAAATATAATCATTAGCAAAGAACCACTTCCGAGAACCGCAACAAATAAAGTTAAACGCAAAGAAGTGAAACAACTTGCAAGTGTTTAAATAATTTTTAACTTATTTACAATAAAATTGTTAAAAATATTAAACATTTTTATAAAAAAATTAAAGTTTTTATCGCATAATACCGTTATCCAAAATAAGGAGTATTATGCTTGTAATTGATGCAAATCTTGAATATCTGCAAAAGGTCTTGAACATTAGTCCTGTCAAGATGCAGCAGTATGCCACAATGTCAGTTGATGAAATCTTGGAAGCTGAAGCAGCACAAGGGAATCAACAAGCTATTGAACTGGCACATGAGCTCTCTACCAACGTAAATCTCGTTATGGAGCTTTTTGATCTTGCAGATACAAACAACAAGTATTTAATTCTTAGAGAAATGACTGAACAACAGTTACATGTATTTTTACCGGAAATGGAAAAAAATGACATGCTCCAAGGATTGTTTTTCTTTACTGAAGATAAATTAATGAAAATGCTTGAATGGCTTCCTCCCGATCAACTTGTAAAAACAGTATTTGAAATGTTTTCACAAGAACAAATTGTACAATTGATGCCGGAAGAACAACTTGATAAATTTTTAACAAGCACAGATATTGATAAAAATAAAATTTTAAAACATATGCAATCTATTCCTGCAGAATATGTTGCACAAGTTCTTGAACAAATTACAGGTGAACAAATGGATAATTTAGATAATATCGATTTATCCAAAAAATTCGGACAATTAAACCCTCTTGAATACAAAGATGCTCTAAGAGCATTTCAACCGACACAAAAACAACAACTTGTATTATCACTTGGCAAAGAACATCCTGAATGGTTCCAATTGTTTGATGCACACGCTTATACAAATATTATAAGACGTGAAAAACATCAACCTGAAGTTGTAAAAGCAATGAGCGTAATTGAACCCGAACATATTCAAAAAATGATTGAAGAACTTCCAAATGATTTATTGGCAATAGTTATAACTCAAATTGATACCGAAAAATTCGCAGAAATCTTAATGAACGAATTCCCTGAAATTATGGCTCAAATTATTTTGAGATAGAATTGTTAACTATTGTAAAAATATATATTTTTTATATAACAAATTTGTCAATTTTTGATTTGTTTACTTTTTTATAAATATAGAGGTATAATAAATTTATGGAAAAGAGAGATTTTACCGTAATCGAAAATAAAGAATTGGTGAAAAAACCTGAAAAATCAGTTTCTCACCAAACAAATCCGATTGCTAAAAAAATGATTCAATTCCATAATGAAAAAGAAAAATTTAGTGTAAAAGAGTTATTTAAAAGATAATGTACCAAATTAAAAGCCAAATTTATTTGGATATGACAAAAACACAGAAGTCTGCTCTGTGTAATTTTTTGCGTGCATTGGTAAAAAAATCTCCTGATTTGTCGGTTGATGATATTTTAAACAAATTTTTAGAAGATGAAAAATACTATTTTGAGATAAATAATCCGCATTTTGAATTTTTGGAAGATTACCTTGACAGTAACAAGTTCCTGGATGACACATATCTTTATTTGAAAGAGTGCCGGAAATATTATGATTACAAAAAATCTCAAGAACCGATAATTCAAGCGCAAAAAGAATACGAAAAGAAAAAACGGGCATTTTTAAGAGAAGTAAAAATGTCAAAGGAAGCTCCAACTAAAAAACAACTTTATTATTATGAAAGTTTGTGCAAAAAATATAATATTGAAAAAAAAGAATTGTCATCAAAACTTGAAGCACGCGACGAAATTGATAAAATTCTGAACGAAAATCAAATAAATTCTTCACTGAGGACGTCGAATGAACATACATGATATTTTAAAAATGCTAATAGATGCAGGAATTGAACCCAACGAAGCAAATATTGAAATAAAAATGCTGCTTGAACATTTTGCAAATTATGGCGCAAAAGATATTATAATGGGCGAAAAATTAACTGCCGATAAACTTGCTATCGTTGCCCAAAAAGCTGAAATCAGAGCAAAAACACGCCAGCCTATTCAGCATATTATTGGGTTTGCTGATTTTATGGGCGAAAAATTTATTGTAAATCCTGATGTTTTAATTCCGCGTGATGAAACAGAAATCTTAGTCAGAAAAGCCGTTGAAATTATTGAACAAAATGGTTTTAAAGATGCACTTGATATCGGGACAGGTACAGGCTGCATAGCATGTATGATTGCAAAATTAACCGACTGTCAGGTTATTGGAGTTGATATTTCATCAGATGCTTTGAGAACAGCTCTTGATAACGCATCACGGCTACATTTGTTTAACAAAGCTATCTTTAGAAAATCTGATATTTTCTCCAATGTCAGATATGGTGAAACTTTTGATATTATTATTTCAAATCCGCCATATATTCCACCGTCAGAAAAAGAAAAAATTCAAAAAGAAGTTACATTTGACCCTGAAATTGCACTTTTTACAAAAGATGAAAAAGGACTTCAGTTTTATGAAAAAATTACCAAAGGCGCACCGCGTGTTTTGGAAAAAGGCGGATATTTACTGTTTGAACTTGGTTTGGGACAGGCAGAAGATGTTAAAAATATAATGGAAAAGAACGGATTTGGTGAAATCGAGATTATTAAAGATCTCGCCGGAATTGACAGAGTAATTTGCGCAAAAAAATAGGAGGGATTAAATCCCTCCTATTTTTCACTTATCAAATTATTCTTTAGTGTATTCTGCATCAATTACATCGTCATCTTTTTTATCTTCAGTTGAAGATGCACTCTCGCTTGAAGCTGTTGATTGTTCTTCTTTTTGTACAGCTTCATAAGCTTTTTGAGAAATGCTGAACATTGTTTGCTGCAATTCGTCTGACAATTTTTTCAATTCATCTGTTGATTTGTTTTCATCAATTGCTTTTTGTAATGCAGCTTTTTGTTCCTCAAGTTTTGTTTTATCAGCTTCATCAATTTTGCCTTCAAAATCTTTAACGATTCTGTCTGCTGAACCGATTAAACTTGTTGCATTGTTTTTAATCTCAGCATCTTCTTTTTTCTTTTTATCTTCAGCTGCATTTGCTTCAGCTTCTTTAACCATTTTATCAATATCAGCTTCTGACAAATTAGAAGAATTTGTGATAGTAATTTTTTGCTCTTTATTTGTAGCCTTATCTTTTGCCGAAACATTTACAATACCGTTAGCATCAATATCAAATGTAACTTCGATTTGCGGCAAACCTCTCATTGCAGGCGGAATACCATCAAGTCTAAACATACCTAATGATTTGTTATCGCCTGCCATTGGTCTTTCACCTTGAAGTACATTAATATCAACAGCTGTTTGGTTATTTTCAGCAGTTGAGAATACTTGAGATTTGGAAACAGGAATTGTAGTGTTACGTGGAACAAGAGGAGTCATAACGCCGCCCAATGTTTCGATACCAAGTGTCAATGGAGTTACATCCAACAATACAATATCTTTAACTTCACCGGCCAATACACCTGCTTGAACTGCTGCACCAACAGCAACAACTTCATCAGGGTTAACTGATTGGTTAGGTTCTTTACCTGTATATTCTTTAACCAATTGTTGAACAGCCGGTATACGAGTAGAACCGCCGACTAATACAACTTCATTGATATCGTTTTTGGAAATACCTGCATCTGACAAAGCTCTTTCAACAGGAGTTTTACATCTGTTCAATAAATCTCTCGATAAATCTTCGAATTTAGCTCTTGTCAAAGACAAATCCAAGTGTTTTGGACCGTTTGCATCAGCTGTAATGAATGGAAGATTGATATTTGTTTCCATAACAGATGACAATTCACATTTTGCTTTTTCAGCAGCTTCTTTTACACGCTGCATAGCTTGTTTATCACCT
>CAMVQX010000073.1 GCA_947169755.1 uncultured bacterium | reverse complement strand
TCCCTAATTATAATCTGTTGAGAAGAAATTTGCTTTCTACAATCAGTCCGATTTATTTAAGAGAAATTGCACAAGACTTATTCGATAAAGTTTTGGATGATAGCGGTATCCCAAGTCCTACTGAGGCTTATCTCTATGGTTTGTTAGAAGAAGATGATAAAGAACGCAATGAGTGGAAGCAGCTTGCGGAAGCTAATTTGTCATTTGGTGATTTCCCAGCATATATTTCTTGTGCTGAAAGAATATTGCAAATTCTAGATAAAAATGAAGATCCTGATAAGGAAGCTGAGATAGCTGAATATAAGACAAAAATATATGAAAATATTGCAGAAAATCTTATGGAATATGAACCGAGCAAAAATTCTGATATAGTTCAGACAACGCTTGCACACATTGAGAGTACTGCTGATACTGACAGAATAATTAGACTTTGTAATAAGATGATTGATGGTGCGATTAATTCAGGTTCATATAACCACGCATTGGATTTGATGCATAAAGTTTTGTCAATGCTTCCGTCTTCATCAATTAATCCTGCGGATGATAACTTCAATAAGTATTTCTTCTTAATGTCAATTATTCATATTCAAATTCTTTTTAATATTGGATCGTTGACGGATTGTCTGGATGTAGGGTATAAAGTTTTGAGTGTTATTACAGATGAAAATCTTGCCGCACTGAAACCTGATTATTTTTCTGATGAAGATTTTAGACAATTATTAGTAGATTCTGTAGGTTATGTAGCCTTGACAAACGTTATGTCTATGGGCGGAAATGTCAGAGATTTTCTGGGTATTGTAAGGAATGAAATGAGTTTTATTCCGGCATCATTTGATTTGTTTATTGAACTTGAAAACTTGATTCATGGAAAAGAAATTGGAAATCTGCAATATGATATTGTTCCGGAAGATAAGTTCGGATGGGTTATTTTAAATATTGTAAGCGCATTTGTTGAAAATAAAGGTGATAATAAAATTTTTGCAGAATATGTTTACAAAGCTAAAGTTGCCGCTAAAAGTGCAAATATTAAACAACTTGAAATTTTTGCGGATTTGATGATTGCGTATGCCTATTTGAATATTGGCTTGTTCAAAAAGGCTGAGTTTATTATTTTTAACATTATTCGGGAGAGCGGTAATAAAGGCATGACGGTTGTGTTATTTGCCGCTTGGTACGTAATGAGTGAATTGCACTTGAAACAAGGTAATTATGACGTTGCTTTTGGAATCGTAAATAATTCACTCATACAGTTAGAAAAAAATAATAGTACAGGAGAGTATCTTTTAATGCTGTTTAAGTATAATATGTATAAAATTATGATGTTTAAACAGCAATATGAGAAAGCAGATATTTGTATTGCTCATGCAAAATATATAGCGTCGAAATACGGTATTAATTTTAATTTTGATACCAATAGAAATAGTTATGTTTCCAATGAAGAACCTCAAGAAAATGATTTATCCGTTAATCCTATGATTGGTGATTTGCCAATTAATATGGTATCAGGTGAAAATAACGCATTTGAAATGGCAGATTTAGATGCGCTTTACCCTCAAGATGAAAGTGAAGGTGAATAATGAAAATTTTATTTGCAGCAGCCGAAGTAGCACCGTTTTCAAAAGCAGGCGGGCTTGCCGATGTTGTCGGTAGTTTACCAAAATATTTGGAAAAAAATGCAGAGATTGCAATATTTACTCCGTTGCATGGGCTCATTGATGTTAATAAATACGGAATAAAAGAACTTGAAAATTCTGAAATGTGGCTTCATTTCGGAGGAAACGGCCATAAATTCAGATTATTTATGTGTAAGCTGCCCGGAACTGATATTAATGTATTCTTTGTACATAATGATTGGTATTTCAGTTGTTTTCAAGAAGTATACCCCAGATGGCTTGATCCCAGGTATGAGCATGAAAGGTACATTGCATTTTCTTTGGCTACAATGGAATATGCAAAACTCTTGAATTTCAAAGCAGATATTATTCATGCTAATGATTGGCATACTGCTATGATTCCGGTTTATCTTCATAGTAACTATAAATATGATGAATTTTGGAAGGATACAAAATGCGTATTTGAAATCCACAATTTGGCATATCAGGGTGTATGGTTTGAAGATGTCCTTGACTTTGCCAATATGAGAAAAGATATCGTGTGGAATGAGTGGGGTGTTGAACATTACGGAAAAGTGAATTGGATGAAGGGTGCAATAAATTATTCTGATAAAGTAATTGCAGTTTCTCCCAATTATGCAAAAGAGATTTTAACCGGTGAATTTGGAGAGGGAATGGATTATACCCTCAGAATGAATCAAGGCAAGCTCATTGGAATTTTGAACGGTATCGACTACGATGTGTTTAATCCAAAAACTGATAAAAATATTTCTAAAAACTATGATGTTAAAACTCTTGAATTGAAAGAAGAAAATAAAAAAGTTGTAGCAGAAGCTTTTGGTTTAAAATATAATCCTAAAAGACCGATGTTTGCAATGGTATCTCGTCTTGTAGGACAAAAAGGTATTGATTTAATACGTGAAGCTGAAGATTCTTTGAAAAATCTTGATGCAGATTTTATATTTTTGGGAAGCGGAGATAAAGATTATGAAAATCTTTTGATATGGCTTTCTAACAATTCTTCTAATATAAGAGCATATATAGGTTATAAGGGAGATTTGGCAAATAAAATTTATGCGGGTAGCGATTTTTATTTAATGCCGTCAGCATTTGAACCTTGCGGATTAAGCCAATTAATAGCTATGAAGTATGGGACATTACCTGTTGTCAGAGCAACAGGCGGTTTGGAAGATACTGTAACCGGTTATCCTCTTGATAATTCTACCGGATTTAAATTCTGGGGCTACGACGGCTGGAGCATGATGCAGGCAATAAATTGTGCTATTAATGTATATAAAGACAAATATACTTTAAATGCTATGAGAAAGTCCGCAATGGAAGCTGATTTTTCTTGGAAAAAAAGTTCAAAAGTATATTTAAACCTATACAACGAATTAGTAGATTATGCAAAAGTCTAAATCTGATTATGTAAAATTGCACATTTCTGTACTGTTATCCGGATTTACCGGTATTTTTGCAAAACTCATATCTATGAATGAAGTAGTAACTGTATGGTACAGAATGCTATTTGCGTTTTTATTATTTACTGTAATAGTATTTTTTACTAAGCATAATGTACGTGAAAATTTTAAAGAGATTATAAAAATTTGCGCTCTTGGAATGCTATTGGCAATTCATTTAATGTTCTTTTTCGGCAGTATCAAGTATGCAAATGTCGCAGTCGGAACAGTCTGTTATTCCTTAGTAGGATTCTTTACAGTTGTATTTGAACCGTCAATTCTAAAACTTAAGTTCTCATTTAAGGAGTTATTTTACAGTTTACTTGCGGTTTTAGGTATTTTGTTAATATTTAATTTTGATACAAATTTTAGATTTGGTATTATTTTAGGTGTTATATCTTCAGCTTTGTTTGCTTTATATACAATGTATAATCAAATTATAGAGGTTGGGAAATCGTCAAGGACTATGCTATTTTATGAGTTGTTAGGCGGTACTTTGTTTATGGCAGTGTTTTTGCCTGTGTATAATTATTTTAATCCGTCTAACATAATTCCTATCGGATATGATTGGCTATGGATTGTATTATTGGCATTTTTCTGCACTGTTTTAATGTATTTGATGCATATATCTGTTTTAAAAACATTGTCAGCATTTACTGTAGGTCTGGTTGGAAATTTAGAACCTATTTACGGGATATTTTTTGCAATAATATTTCTAAATGAAGCTCATAGTCTTAATTTAGCGTTTTATTTAGGGATGCTTTTAATATTTTTATCCGTATTCTTGCAATCTTTTGTTAAATATAAATCAAAATAGTAAGAAGCTCTCCTTTGGGAGAGCTTCTATGTAGTAAAGAAAGAAATTATAGTGTGTTATGCAGCTTTTGCAGGTTCTTGTACTTGTTCTAGTTTAGCTAACGCTGCTGTTGCTGCTTCCTGTACTGTTTTGTCCTGATCGTTCTTAGCGATAGTAAACAGTGTTGTCAGGTCTTTTTTGTATGCCGGTTCTTGGATGTAGCTCAATGCTTCGATTGCTGAAGTTCTAACCATTGGGTTAGGATTGTTCTTCAACTGTTCGACGATTGCAACTGCTCCCGGAAGTTCAGTCATAGGAACTGTAGTACCGGTCAATTTTGCGACTTCTTCGCCGTAAAGTTTTTGCATTATTGCTGATGTGAACATTGCATAGCTTTTGTTACGTTCTGCCTGTTCCATCGGAGTTATTTTTAATGCTAATTGTTTATCTGCATCAGAGAGTTGTTCACCTTTCATAAGTTTTTCTCTTGCTGCAATTTGTTCTTTGGTAGGTCCTTCAAGTTTGCTTGAATCAGCATTGATGATTGTGTTTAATGCGTTTACAACTTTTTCATCAAGCAATTCGGTTGCTTTTTGAGGATCGTCTTTTACCATATTTGCAATTTCTTCCATTGCATTTGCCTGTACTTCATAATCAGGGTTTGTCAATTTAGCAATGAATGAATTTAAGTCAATTTGAGGTGTCATCGGTTGAGATGGTACAACTTCAACCTTTTGTGCATCAGCAGGAGCTTGTTCTTGAGGTTTAGTTACTACAGGAGCCGGTGCATTAATGTTTTGTTGTTGAACTACCGGTTGAGCAACTGCTGCTGCTTGTGCTGTTTGATCGCATGGCGGGCAAGGAGGACAAACCGGTTGCTGAGGCATATAATATGGTTGCGCTTGTGCTTGTGGATAGCTATAAAGCTGTGCTTGCGGGTAAGTGTAATACGGATTTGTTACAGGAGCATATTGAGGAGCTTGTGTCATATCCTGAGAATATTGTGGTACATTCATTCCAGGTTGACATACTCCGGGAGCTGCTACTGACGGATTGTTTACATCAATCTTTACTGCATTATAATTTGGCGATGGCATTTGCATCATCTGGGGTTGCAAGTAAGGATTTACATAATTTGGAGCTTGGATCATATAATTTCTTCCTTTCAATAAAATATAGTCATATTTTTATTCTACTGTTTAAATAACCCTCAAGATTGAAAATTGCTAAAATTTTGAAAAATTTTAATAATTCTTAACAATATAGAAATATATTTTTTTTATTAAGAGCTTACTAAAACCGTTTAGAATTTAAATCATTTATGGTTGAAAAATTTTATCAAATAAGCGTTTTGACCATTTTATATATAAATTTTTAAACATAAAATAATATTCGTGCTATAATTTAGTTAGATATGATTATTAACAAGAATGAAAAAAAATCAATAAGAACAGCTTTCGGGAAGACTTTGGCGGAGTTGGGACGTATTAATGAAAATATTGTTGTATTAGATGCAGATTTATCTTCTTCTACACAAACAAAATTTTTTGCAAAAGAATTTCCGGATAGATTTTTTGATTGCGGAATTGCTGAACAGGATATGATTAATACAGCTGCAGGTTTAGCTGCTGAAGGCAAAATACCTTTTGCTGCAAGTTTTGCGATTTTCGCAACTGGTAGAACTTATGATCAAATAAGAAATTCTGTTTGTTATCCTGAATTTAACGTGAAAATTGTCGGAACGCACGGTGGTGTTACTGTTGGAGAAGATGGTGCAAGCCATGAAGCATTGGAAGATATATCTTTAATGCGTGGAATTCCTAATATGTCAGTTATTGTTCCTGCTGATTGCAATGAATGCGAGCAAGTGATTAAGTTTGCAGCTCAAAATTATGGCCCTATGTATATAAGAATTCCCAGAACAAATGTTTGTGATATTTTCGATAAAAGTTACGAATTTGATTTTTGTAAAGCGTGTGTTTTACAAGATGGTAGTGATGTTACAATTATTTCAAACGGGGAAACTCTGGCTGAAGTTATAGCAGCCGCAAATAATCTTGAAAAACAAGGATATTCAATTCAAATAATACATGTACCTGTCGTAAAACCGCTGGACGGGGGTACAATTATTGAATATGCTAAAAAAACTCATTTCGTGATAACTGTTGAAAATCATTCGATAACAGGTGGATTAGGAAGCGCTGTTTGTGAGTTGTTGGCCGAATACTATCCAATGCCTGTCCACAGAATAGGTGTCAACGATGAATTTGGACAAAGCGGTAAAAGTGAAGAATTATTGGATTATTATGGGCTTAGTGCCTCAAAACTGGAAATTACCATAAAGCGATATGTTGATAAATACCGTTTGGTAAAATAAGGAAAAGATATGATACAATTTAGAGCAGTTACAAAAAAATATAAAAATGATCATTATGCGTTGAAAAATGTTAATTTAGACATTATGGCCGGTGAATTTGTGTTCATTGTTGGTGCTTCCGGAGCGGGAAAATCAACTTTGATGAAACTATTGTATAATGAAGAACGTCCGTCAAGCGGTACAGTTACAATCGGCGGTATTAATATTGCCAATTTACCTAGTGATAAAGTTCCAAATTTAAGAAGATGCATGGGGATAGTTTTCCAAGATTATAAGCTTCTTCAAAACAAAAGTGTATATGATAATGTTGCATATGTTATAAGAACTCTTGGAATTAGTTCTAAAGAAATTCATGCAAGAGTTTCCGGGGCTTTAAAGATTGTAGGTTTATACGAAAAAATGAATGCGACTCCGGCTGAATTGTCCGGTGGCGAACAGCAAAGAGTCGGTATCGCAAGGGCACTCGTTAACGGGCCACCGCTTTTGATAGCAGATGAACCGACTGGAAACTTAGATCCGAAAAACTCCATGGAGATTATGCAAATATTGGAGCAAATCAATCAACGCGGGATTACTGTTATAGTATCAACGCATGATAATGCCATGGTTGATTATTTTAGGAAAAGAGTAATAACTCTTGATAATGGCGAAGTTGTAAGGGATATACAAGCAGGTACGTATGAGTAACGATACAAAAGCACAAATAAAGAAAAAAGTAAAAAAACACATTCCAAAGGATTGGTTATGTGAATTGAGAATTTTGTACAGATTGGTAAAAGAAACTGTAAATGATATTCAAAAAACAGGAATTGTTAATTTGGTTATAATTACTACTATGGCTGCAATTCTAACAATTTTTGGTGCGTTTTTCAGATCTGCAATATCGATGTCATCATTTGCGCATGAACTTGGTAATGTTTTGGAATTGTCAGTTTATTTAAAAGATAATGCTGATCCCAATACGGTTAAAAATCAAGTAAAAGAATTCGAACATGTTGAAAATGTTACTATAGTTCCCAAATTAGCCTCTTGGTCAGATTTAAAACGAGAAATGGATTTGCCGGATATAGAAAATCCGCTGCCTGATACATTACATGTAAAAATTGATAAACCGGAAAATATTGAAGCTGTATTTAAAGATGTCAAATTATTGCAATCAGTTGAAGACGTAAGTTATGCGCAGGAACTTGCCAAAAAGATTGAGGCACTAAACCATATTGTAAATATGATAACAGTTTTTGTTGTCATTATAATGGCTATTTTAACGATTACGATTATTAATAACACCATACAGCTCGTAATTCAATCAAGAAAAGATGAAATTGAAATTATGCGATTGATGGGCGTTTCAAATTGGTATATAAGATTTCCGCTGATTATGCAGGGAGCATTTTATGGATTTTGTGGTGCAATAATAGCTTTGATTCCGTTGGAATTTGTTCAAAACGGATTAAATCATATGCATCAATTCTTTATGGTACCGATGCCAATGTATGCGCAAACTTTTGTTGTTGCGGTAATGTTTCTTATGGCAATTTCCTTTGGCGCCGGAGGCAGTTTCTTGTGTATCAAGAAACATTTGCAGGTGTAGTTTATGAATATATTACTTGTAAGTGATGCTGAAGATTTTATAAAAGATTTAAAAAATCGCCTTGTATTTTTGCGTAATGATGACAAAATTATTTCCGTGTCATA
>CAMVQX010000072.1 GCA_947169755.1 uncultured bacterium | reverse complement strand
ATATTATATATTGTTTATGTTATAATCCCATTAGGAAAGTAGAAGTTTTTAAGGCAGAAGTTTTTGAATTCAAAATATATATACATACCAATAATAGCACTGCTTATGGTTCTTTTATGTCCGGCGCAGAGTAAAGCAGCAAATAGTTTTTGGGGAGATACGGTAGATTACGAAATCCACGATATACAACCCCCCTCCGCAACCCAATTTGGTGAAGGATATAGCGGTATTACAACTTCCGGTTCTGTTAGCACGGTTTCTTCTGCTGAAAAAAGAACTGTAAAGAATGTTGAAATCATGGGAAACAATGTAATTGATACTTCCCTGATTATGGAAAATGTAACTTTAAAACCGGGTGATGTTTATACTAAAGATGCCGTACGCGAGACTTTGGGCGGTATTTATCAAATGGGATATTTTACCGAAAAAATGAAGGCTGTACCTGTTAACAACTCTGACGGAACGGTTACTTTAAAAATTATTGTTCAGGAAAATACTCCGGTAACTGATTTTACAATTGAAGGTAATACGGTAATTTCAACAGATGAAATTCTTGGATTTTTACTTCCGATGAAAGGCAAACCGCAAAATATCGGTCAAATTAATGAAGCTATTGCGAAAATTCAAGATTGTTACAGTTCGAAAGGCTATATTTTAGCAAGAATTGATTCTGTTTCTGATGATCCAGACGGTACTGTTAACATAAATATCAAAGAAGGTACAATCAATAAAATTATGATTGCCGGTAATGAAAAGACTAAAGATTACGTTGTTGAACGTAATGTTTTAACGGAACCGGGTTCTGTTTATAATGAAAATGTATTAAAAGGCGATTTGGTAAGGTTGTACGCTACACAAGCGTTTAAAGATGTTACACGTGAAATTGAGCCGACCGAAGATCCTGATAAATATGATATTACAATTAATGTTGAGGAACAGAGAACGGCAACTGTTTCTGTCGGCGGCGGTATTGATTCCGTAACAGGTCTTTTTGGTTCTGTTGGTGTTGCCGATAATAATTTCTTAGGTAGAGGTGAAAGAGTTTCACTTAATGGTATTGCTGGTACAGGTGTTATATTGAATGACTCTTCAATTCAAAAAAGAATGAATATACAGGCTGAATTGAGTTATTTTAAACCCTATTTTTATAATGCTGATACATCTTTAATGAGTAAAATTTTCTATCGTGATTTTGGTAGTTATCAAGTACCGCTCGCAATTGAACGTCGTGTAGGTGCTGAAGCTACTGTTGCACACAGAATGAAATTTAACAGGCATGTTATGAGTACGTTGTCTGTTGGTGTTGAAAATATCAGTGTATCAGAAGGCGACAGAGGTAAAATTAAAAATCTCTATTCAAGATATAACATTCCTATTTCAGAGCGTGCAAGACAGTTGACAGGTGGTTTCTTCTTATCTGTAAGCCCGGGACTTATGTATGATACTCGTGACAGTGAAGCTGTTACAAGAAAAGGTACAATGGCAAGCATCAGATTTGATGAAGAATTTGGCTTAAACGGATTTGATAAAACTCACGGTAAGTTGTCCGGTATGGTAAAACAATACATTCCTGTTGCAAAGAAATCATCGTTATCTTTCACAGCTAAGGCCGGAGGTAAAATACATGGTGATGAAATGCCTGAAGTTATGGCATTCAGACTTGGTGGCCCTTATACAGTAAGAGGTTTCAAGATGAGCGGTGTAGGTACGGGTAATGCTTTTGTAATGGGCAGCGCAGAATTCGCAACCCCGATACCGTTTATGGATAGAACAAGAATTAATTTCTTAAACAATTTGAGATTTACTGTTTGGGCTGATGCAGGTAAAGTATTCAGTCAACCGATTACAGACAGAATCTATGACAGACGCGGTTACGCAGTTGCAGCCGGTGTCGGTTTGAAATTGTATGTACCGGGTATGGGACCGTTATCAATCGATTATGGTATTCCGCTCACGAACCCTGGACACAACGGAAACAAACACGGCTACTTCACATTTGGTGTTAGTGATATAATGTATTAACGGAGGTATATAACAATGAAAAAATTTACTTTAGCAGCTCTATTAATTATTACAGGCCTATTGTTCGGGCTTAGGGCAAATGCTGCTGGTGTAGGGTATATCGACTATCAAAAAGTTCAAGAAAATTTCTCTTTCGCACAACAAGCTATTAAAGAAGTTGATGCAAAAGCGCTTGAAATGCAACAATTTATGGTTGATAAAGAAAGACAGTATAAAAGTTTAGATACACCTTTAAAGAAACAAAATTTTGAAGAACAAACAGCTCGTGAATATAAGATGAAAGAAGATGCTTATATGAGATTAAGATCACAAAGAGAAGAACAGGTTTATAACAAAATACAAGCTGCTGCAAAACAGGTTTTAGTTGAACAAAAGCTTGATGCAATTTTGGATTACAGAGTAATTTTTGTTGGCGGGGTTGATATTTCTGACCTGGTTATTCAAAAATTAAGAAGCAGTCAATACTAAATTTGAGCCCGCCTTTGGCGGGCAAGATTTTTTAGGAGTTATATGCATTATTCACAAGATGGAACACAATATCATATTGGTTTAAAATCGGGTGATGTTGGAGAATATGTTATTCTCCCCGGTGATCCGAAGCGTTGTGCTAAAATAGCACAATATTTTGATGATGCAAAATTTGTTGCCGATAACAGAGAATATGTAACATACACCGGTTATTTGGACGGTGTAAAGGTCAGTGTTACTTCAACAGGTATTGGCGGCCCGTCTGCATCTATTGCACTTGAAGAATTAGTAAATGTCGGTGCAAAAAAGTTTATTCGTGTTGGCACTTGCGGCGGAATTGATATTGATGTAAAGGGCGGTGACATAGTTATCGCAACTGGTGCTATCAGAATGGAAGGAACTTCAAAGGAATATGCGCCGATAGAATTTCCTGCTGTCGCTGATTTGGATATTATAAATGCACTTGTCAAATCAGCAAAAAATTTAGGGTTTAATTATCATGCGGGTATTGTTCAGTGCAAAGATTCGTTTTACGGGCAGCATAGTCCTGAAAAGATGGCAGTAAGTTACGAGCTGCAAAATAAATGGGAAGCTTGGAAACGGTTGGGATGTTTGGCTTCGGAAATGGAATCTGCAGCGTTATTTGTTGCAGCCAGCCTTTTAAAAGTTAAAGTGGGTTCTGTATTTTTGGCTGTTGCAAATCAAGAACGGGAAAAACAGGGACTGGAAAATTCTGTAGTGCATGACACAGACAAAGCTATAAAGACCGCAATTGAAGCAATAAAAATTCTTATCAGGGAGTAAATTTATGAAAAAAATGCAATACATTATAAAGACATGTTCAAGTGAAGATACTCAAGAACTTCAAAATCTATTAAATGAGATGTCCATGAACGGTTGGGATTTGTATAGTATGCAAGAAGTTGAAGATGATGAAGGACGTGTAGTTTGTCATTGTATTTTTATGAAACCTGCTGATTTTGAATCGGGGTCAAATGCGGATATTATAAATATTTCAACATTTAAAAGCCAAATGGAAAAAATGCTTTCCTCTGAACAATCTCCCTATGAAGTATGTTTAGAAATTCAAGGTAAAATAAGAGATCAGAAAAATAAGATTGCAAAAATTAAAAAAGAATTGGAAGGCGAAGCTCCTGCATCCGTTAACAGAAAAAAACTTAATGACAAGATATCTGCAGGTTTAAAAGAGTTGGAAGATTTGAAAGTCCAATTATCAAAAGCGACATCTCCAGATACAATGTTCCCTAAATTGAAAGAAGAAAAATTATCAATTCGTCTGAGTGAAGAAGTTTTAGGCTATATTGATCCTGATCAGGAGATTTTGGAAGAAGAACTTGTTGCAGAAACTGTAAAATCCCGTTTAAAATTAACTGAAGAACTTGGTTATGTTATACCTAAGATTGTTTTTCAGGACGATGAAAATTTAAATCCTTACGAATTTAGCATTAGAGTGAGAGGTTTTGATGTTTTCAAAGCTTGTGTATATCCTAATTTTTTAATGTTTTTTGCTGATGATTTACATTTGGATAAAAAGATTAAAAATTCTGTTACTGACACTGATGAAATTACCGGCAAAAAAATAATTTGGATTGAAAAGGAAAGAACAAAGGATTTTTGGGAGAAGGGTATAACTAGTGCAGAATTTATTTCAAGGGCGCTTGAATACTGTGCTGTTAAATATGTTGATGATCTTTTAGATTACGAAGAACTTGAAAAATATATTGAAGTTGTAAACAATACAAATGAATTTTTGGTGGAAAATATCGTTCCGGATTTTCTTTCATTGCCGGATTTGAGGTTTATTATAGCAAGTTTAATAAGAGAGAAAGTTTCAATTAAAAATATAGCTTATATATTTGAAAAAATTAACGATTTTGCTGAAGAAAGTAATAAGTCAGATTTAGTTAAGAAAATCAGGCTTTCACTTTCAAAACAAATTTGCAACAATTATAAAAATTCAGAAGGTGTTATACAGGCATTTGACCTTTCAGATGCTACAATGGATAAGTTTATTCCGAGTTTTGATGAAACTGATGATGCAATTATTAGGATTGATGCTGATTTTGCCGAAAAACTTGCAGACAAATTGAATAAAAAAATTAAAAAATTATCTGTTGAAAAACCGGTGTTGCTAGCGCCAATGGAATTCAGGCAGATATTGTTCACATTAATGAGCGGCTATGTAAATAATTTAACAGTGCTTGCGAGAGAAGAAATTAGCTGCAATATCCAATTAGAGATAATCGGTGAAGTATAATTGCCATAAAAAAAAGCTATGTACGAAGTGCATAGCTGTTGATTAGGGATATGTGTATCTTAGTTCTCTAAGGAGTATAGTTGTATATTAGCAGATGAAATGAGAAAATAAATCATAAAAATGTATGATGTTTTTTCATGCTATAATATAGTTATGTTCGATAGTTTGAGTGAAAAATTACAAGGTATTATCAGCCGGACAAGGGATAAAGAGTTAACTCAAGATAACATGCAAGAAGCTTTGCGTGAAATTAGGCGTGCTCTTTTGGAAGCAGATGTGAATTTGCGTGTTGTAAAAGCTTTTATCTCAGCTATAAAAGACAAAGCTGAGGGTGAAAAAGTCCTTGAAGGAGTTGATCCTTCTCAGCAATTGATAAAGATTGTCCATGATGAGCTTATTGAATTGTTGGGGCATGAAAAAAAATCATTAGAATTTACAGGCAATCCAAATATTATTATGATGCTTGGACTTCAAGGTTCAGGTAAAACGACATCCTCTGCAAAACTCGCTGTTAAATTGAAAAAAGAAGGAAGAAATCCGCTTCTTGTGGCAGGTGATGTATACAGACCTGCTGCAATTTCTCAACTTCAAACTTTAGGCAAAGAAATTGAAGTTGAAGTTTTTACGATTCCTGATTCAAAAGATGTTCAATCAATTGTACAAGGGGCAATAGATTATTCAAAAGAAAAGGGATTTAATTCTATCATTCTTGATACTGCAGGCCGTTTGCAAATAGATACTGATATGATGGCGGAACTTTTGCTTATTGACAGAATTTTTAAACCTGCGGAAAAACTTCTTGTAATAGATGCAATGACAGGTCAAGAAGCTGTTAATGTTGCAGAAAACTTTGATGCACAACTTGGTTTGACAGGCCTTGTATTGACAAAATTAGACGGTGATAGCCGCGGCGGATCTGCCTTAAGCGTTTCATATTGCACAGGCAAACCTATCAAATTAACGGGAACAGGCGAAAAACTCAATGCCTTGGAAGATTTTTATCCTGAGCGTATGGCAACAAGGATACTAGGCATGGGGGATATTGTATCACTTGTTGAACGTGCGCAAGAAGTCTTCGACGAAAAGCAAGCTCGCGAACTTGAAGAAAAAATGAGCAAAAACAATTTTTCATACAACGACTTTTTAAAAATGCAAAAACAAATGAAAATGTTTGGCTCAATGGATCAAATTTTGGGCATGCTTCCGGGAATGAATATAAGCAAAAATGACCGTGAAATGATTTCACACGAAGGTGGTAAACAGCTTAAAAAAATGGAAGTTTTTATATCAAGCATGACCCCCGAGGAACGCAACAATCCTGATTTGATGAATACAAGCCGAAAAAAACGTATAGCTCAAGGCTGCGGAATGGATTTGGCAGAAGTAAATTCTTTCGTAAAACAGTTTGAGCAGATGCGTACCATGATGAAGGGCATGACTGATATGAAAAATATGTTCAAAGGTGGTATGCCCGATATGAGCAAAATGGGAAATTTGGGCGGTTTAGGCGGCTTTAAAGGTAAACTTGGAAAACATGCAATGAACAAAGCCATGAGCATGATGAGAAGGTTTAAATGAAAAAACTTTTTATAACTTTATTGCTTTTAATTTTTACAGGATTATCCGTTAACGCTGAAGATATTAGCCTTGTTGAATTTATGAAAAATTATAATGAATACATTCAACAAACGGTAAAAAATAATCTTAAATACCGCGGAGAAGAAAATGCTCAGGCAATTGTGAGTTATGAAGTCAATTCAGACGGTACTGTATCAAATATAAAATTAGATGAAAAAAGCGGAACTCCATTTGATGATGCTGTGCTTTCTGCTGTAGAAAAATCTGTCCCCTTCAAACCTATTCCTAAAGATTTTAATATAAGTTCAGTAAAATTTACAAGCGGATTTCAACACATTGTTCATAAATACCGGCAACCGTTAAATCATTCAGGAATTACTACTCAGAATAAATATGCAAGAATGGCTATTACACCTGTTGAAATTCCTGATGAAGTTCAACAAGCCTACAGAGAATATAATTCAAGAATAAACAAATATTTGTTTGACAGAATCCCGACAACATACAGTTATATCCCTAAAGAGCCGGTTATTAAATGTACAATTTTAAAAGACGGAACTTTAAAAGATGTACAAATGGAAAGGACTTCAGGAATCGAAGAATATGATAAAAAAATTATTGAAACATTTTCTGAATTGAAAGTTGAGCCAATTCCTGATATTTTGTTGCAATATTATGATGAGATACCGTTTTCGGCAACAGTATTAAGGCAATTCCGTAAAACCCCGATGCCAAGCGGTCCGTTAGGCTTTGGCTTTTAGAAAATTATAATGAATTATAAAAATCTTTCATTAGTTTGCAATCGTCTTCAATATTCGGGCTTTCACAAACAAGCGCACCTTTTACTCCAAAAGCTTTCAAGGCTTTCATTAAATCTTTGTAGTTCATGTCGGATTCTTCAAGATTAAGATGCTGCCGTTCACCTTTTGAGGTGTATTCAATACCGGCAAGATGCCCGTGGAAATTATCCAGTGCGTATTGTCCGATTTCTTTTCCCATTTTTTCTAAAATGAGCGAAAATTCATCGTATGTATTAAAATCTCCGGCAGATCTTGCATGCAGGTGTGAAAAATCGACACAAGGAAGCACTTTTTCAAACTCTTTTGAAAGTCTTATTATTTCATCAATATCACCCCATTGTGTTGCTTTGCCGGTAGTTTCGGGACGAATCCAAACATTTATTTTTTCTTTTTCCAAAACATCTGTAATTCGTTTTGTTTGAGCTTTTACTTGATTGTAGACAGTCTCTTTATCTTTGCCCATATAAAATGCTGCGTGGTAAGTTATACTAAAAGCTCCAGCCTGTGATGCAACTGCTGCAGTATCAATTATTCTCTGGACGCTTGCATCAATTTTTTCGGGTTCTTGTGAATTTAAATTTATGTAGAAAGGCCCGTGTGCTGTTATTACAAAATCTTTTGACATATTTTTTACAAAAATTCGGTGGTCATCTTTCATTCTGACCCCATGAACAAATTCAAGCTCCATTCCGTCAAGCTTCATCTCTTTTAAAACGTCAAAAGCTTCCGGATATGAACCTTTTCCGGTTCTGAGAGGCATTCCCGCAGTAATAAAGTTTAGTTTGTCAAAAGTATTTGTCTCCATAACGGAATTATAACATGAAAACTTGCCAAGACTAAGAATAACAAAATTATAATTTTGTTTCATTATAATTTCCTCCCTGATTAGGGAGGATAAAGGTGGGTATTAATTATAAGTC
>CAMVQX010000071.1 GCA_947169755.1 uncultured bacterium | reverse complement strand
ACTCGTGCACAATATGAAATCAGGACTATGGTCAAGATGATGTGTGATGAATTAATCAAAGAAGAACCTTGGTTAAAGCCATATCTCGTTCCAAAATGTGAGCGTTTGGGCTTCTGTGATGAGGATAAGTCTTGCGGAAGAAAACCTAAATTTGAGGAATTATAATGGAATTAATTATTAACCCCATTATAATATCTGTGATATTGCTTTGTGTTCTCTGTTTGTTCAGAGTTAACGTTTTGTTAGCGCTAATTGTGTCTGCTGTTGTTGCCGGAAAAATTGCCGGAATGCATGTGGGACAAATTATGGATGTTTTTATATCAGGTATGGGGCAAAACAGTGAAACTGCATTGAGTTACATTTTGCTTGGTACTTTTGCTGCCGCAATGGCACATACAGGTTTGGCAGATGTTTTGGCAAAAAGAATTACACTATTGATTAAAAATAACAAATTTGTTTTGTTATTGATTTTGACATTGCTGGCATGTGCATCACAAAACCTTATCCCTGTGCATATTGCTTTCATCCCTGTGATAATACCTCCGCTTTTGTCATTAATGAACAAGTTAAAGTTGGACACGCTTGCTGTTCCGTGTGCTCTTTGTTTTGGCTTGGTTACTCCTTATATTATATTTCCTGCAGGGTTTGGTTTGATTTTCCAAAGGCTTTTGGCTGATAATATGACGTTGAACGGAATGAATGTAACAGTTGATGATGTCTGGAAATCTGTGTGGATATTGGGTGTAGGACTTTTTGCCGGACTTTTGTGGGCTATATTTGTTTCATACAGAAAACCAAGAGAGTATGAAAATATATCTTTTCGTGAAGAAAAACGGCGTTCTTTGAGGTTTACCGGAAGCCATTATATAACTTTGTTTGCTGCTGTCGCTACTTTGGCAGTTCAGTTGTGGACAAAATCTTTGCCTTTAGGTGCTCTAATCGGTTTGACAATTATATTTGGAACACGTGCTATTAATCCTGAAAAAATGGATACCCTAATAAATGAAGGTATAGGATTAATGGGATATGTCGCCTTTGTAATGCTTATTGCAGCAGGTTTTGCAGGTGTTTTAAAATCAACAGGTTCAATAGACGTTTTAGTAAACGGGCTTATTCCGTTTATGATGGGTTCAAAACTTTTTGCAGCAGCATTAATGCTGTTTGTTGGCTTGTTTATTACAATAGGAATAGGAACATCATTCGGTACAATACCGATTTTGGCGGTTTTGTTCGTTCCGATATTTATAAATTTGGGATTTAATCCGATGGAGGCAATTGTTGTTTTTGCTGCGGCCGCTGCATTGGGAGATGCAGGATCTCCTGCATCTGGTACAACACTCGGACCGACTCAAGGCTTGAATATGGACGGACAGCATGAACACGTCAAAGATACTTGTATACCGACATTTCTCCACTATAATATTCCTTTGATATTGTTTGCTCTGTTGGCGGTTGCTTTATTTTAATAAATAATTCTTAATATTTCCCAAAAATTAAGCAATTTAAATTTTTACGATATTTATAATGAGAAAAAGGATTATTTATGAAAGGTATAAGTAACATAAATCCAGGAACTGCTAATGAAATTATACTTAATGGCAGGAGATTAGTCCGAAAAACTCCGGATACTCCTACGCTAGAACATACTGAAAGCCTGAAAAAAGAGCTTAAACCGCTTGAAAAACAGCTTGCTGATTATATCAGCTCAGCTTGTGTTTTCCGATCATATATTGAGAAAAATAAAAATACATTATCCATAGATGCCCAAAGTGATTGTCATGAAAGATTATGGGATTTGGAAGAGAGGATTGAATCATTAAAAGAAGAAATTCGTGATATAAAAGCAAGGCATTTTAAGGAACAGCAAGAAGCAAAATTAGCTAAAAAGTAGAATTATATTTTTTTTTGTGTTAGTTTTTGAATATGGCTTCGTAGCTCAGTAGGATAGAGCGGCGGTTTCCTAAACCGCGTCTGCCGCGCGTTCGAATCGCGCCGGGGCCATTTTTATTTAAATAAATATTTGTTCTCGCGATGAGAACGCACCGAACGTAGTTCGGTTGTCGTTCGAGCGTGAGCGAGCAGAGGGCGAAAGCTTATTTGCGGAATAAATAGAATTTATGTAGCAAATAACTATAGTCCCGTTTAGTGCGAGCGAACAAGACAATCGCGCCGGGGCCAAATAAAAAGAAGGCTAAATGCCTTCTTTTTATTTGGGTTAGGTAAAGGTGAGAACGCCATATTGCGTTCGGAACGAGCGAGCTAAGTGCGGAGCGTTGAGCCTTATTGATAAGCTGTCCGCAGGACATATAAGGCTCAAGCGGAGTCACGTCAAATGCGAGCGAAGTGATTAACAGCATTTTAAAAATTGGCAAATACAAGACAATCGCGCCGGGGCCATTTTATTTGGTTTTAACATTATGTTACATAATAGCAAAAATTTTACTTTACAGGTTATTTTATAGGGTAACAAAATTAGGAGTAATTTATGTTAGTTTCAAATAATACCCCATATCAATCCAAGCCTACATTTGGAATTATTGCTGAGCATACTGAGCGAGTTGCTGCGGCTATTGAGGATTTGGCACGTATATCTAAACCACATGAAGTGGAAACTTTTGTTAGTGATCTTCAACGGCTTATTGAAGAACAAAGATCAAATCCGGTAAACATAGAATTAAAACATATGCAACCTGATTCCAGTTATGGACACTACCATACGTTTTACACTCTGGTTAATGGCAGATCCTGTTCAGTACCGAAAAAAACTATGCACTCTGTAAGTGAAATTGTACCATTATACAAAAGAACAATTGAAGCACTTAATAAAGAGAATGGTCTTAATAGTGCAATTGAATCTTATAAAAATATAAAATGGTAGAGATGTTCTTAATTATTAACTTGCGCTTGGCGGGAGTCAAACCCGCGACCTTCGCCTTCGGAGAGCGACGCTCTATTCAACTGAGCTACAAGCGCTAGTTGTTTGATAATATTATTGTAAAATCACTTTCTCCGCAATAGTAATTTACGGGATCATAAACAAACTGAAGCCCTGCAAAAACTTCATCTTTTTTTGATAACCAATTATAGTATTCTATTGTTATATTTTTAGAATGTGAAATAAATTGTGAATGAGTTTTGTTTATATGTCCTGAACATTTTACTTCTATATTTGCATCTTTTAAATGATTTGAGATTTCATCCCGCTTTGAAGAATCTGAAGATAAAATACTTGCTGTGTATTGAGCATTTTCATCAAAACTTTCTTTTTCTCTGTAAATAAGTCTGTTTATTACTTCTTGAGTTTTTAAAGGATCTAATATCCAGTAGCTTATATAGCCTCTTTGATTTGGTGCGCCGGGGAGTGTTGCTATTTCTATTTTGTCCATATCAACATGCTTCATCAAAGCGGCATATTGTGACATTTCATAAAATGACATATCTGTTTTTATGTATTTTTTTGAAACTGAAATAATATCGGGGATTTTTGTAATTGTTGCGGGCTGCTTTAATTTTGTTAAAAGACTTCTCAAAAGCCATTGCTGGCGCTGTGTTCTTCCGATATCACCTAACGCATCGTGTCTGAAACGTAGATACTCTACAGCTTCCTGACCGTCAAGATGATGATCTCCTTTGTCAAAATTAATATGTAAATGACCGGCGTAATCATTGTAGTGCATAGGCTTTTCAATATATACATCTAATCCGCCCATTGCATCAACAATTTCCTTTACTGCATTGTCGTGTACCATTACATATTTATCTATATGAACGCCTAAAGTATCTTCTATTGTGCGTTTAGTCATTTCAATTCCGCCGATTGTGTGTGCGGCATTGATTTTGTTAACACCGTTATCTTTTGGCAAATAAACCTTACTGTCTCGCGGAATTGATAACGCATTAACCGATTTATTTTTTGGGTCAATATTTACAAGAATTATTGTATCTGTTCTTGTTCCGGTCCAAGGATCTTTAGGATTCTCGCTTGCATCAACACCAAGAAACAAAATGTTTTGTCGTCTTAGACCAAACGGCAGATGAAAATCTGCGTGCTCTTTTTTGCTGCTTGTTTTTACAAATTTTTGAAATGATTTTGTAATAAATGAATCTTCACCAAAATGTTTAACTAAAAAGCTATCGTTTCCTGATAATATAAATATCGCTGTTATGACTCCGACAAACACTATTATCATACCGACAAAAACTTTTCCGAAAGAAGATTTTTCTTCTCTCATTTCCTCTTTTACTCGTTTTACAAAAGAGGCTGTTCTTTCTTGTCGATTCATTGTTCTATTAGTCATTGATTTTTCCTTTTAAATTACTTTAATTAAATAGGTTGATACAAGGGTAAAATAAATTGCCAATCCCAAAACATCAATTGTTGTCGCAATAACTGGACCTGAGGCTACGGCCGGATCAACTTTCATTGCCTTGAGGGCAAACGGTGTAAATGTTCCGATTATAGTAGCCATCGTCATGTTGATTGCCATTGCAATTCCGACTATTGCACCTAATTCTATGTTATGCTGCCAACCCCATGTTACAAGCGTTACAAGCATTCCGAATATACTACCGATGAAAAGTCCGATACCTGCTTCTCTAAAAATGTGGTGAAGAGCTGAGCTGAGTGTAACCTGCCCTGTGGAAAGACCACGAACCATTAACGTAATGCTTTGTGTGCCAATGTTACCGCCAAGACCTGCTAATAATGGCATAAATATTGCAATAACAGGCAATGCCTGTAATGTATGGTCAAAATGATTACCTACATTAACGGCAATAAATTCACCGATTAGTGTAATAAATAGCCAAGGAGTTCTTGCACGAATTGAATTAAAGATGTTTCCGGAAAGGATTTCATCTTCATCTACAACTTCAGTCGAAATACCTGAAGACTGGTAAATTTCTTCAGTTGTTTCTTCTTCAAACAAATCATGAACATCGTCCCATGTAATCATTCCCTTTAATCTGTTATAAAGGTCGACGACAGGAAGTGCGTTATATTGGTATTTCATAAATTCATCAATTATAAAATCACTGTAATCATCAACATGCAATTTTACAATATCAGAAATCATAATATCTTCAATTTTTTGGTTTATAGGTGAGGTTAGAAGTTTTCTTAATGATACAACACCCAAAAGGTGATTTTGTTTATCGGTTACATAGACGTAATAAAGTTCCATATTGTCTTTTTCAGCTTTTATCCTGATATAATCCAATACTTCTTTCACACTCATATCAGAATTTACCGTCAGAACAACAGGGTTCATAATACCGCCGGCAGTATTTTCGTTATACGTTAAAAGTTCTCTGACTTCTTCCGAAAATTTGTGAGGCAATTTGTCTAAATAAGTTTCACTCTCATCTTCTTCCATATCACCCAAGACATCTGCTGCTGCGTCATGAGGCAATTGTGTAAGAATTTGAGATGCAAGATTTTCATCAATATCACTTAAAAGTTCGACTTGCATTTGCGGGGGCAAATATTCCATTAAATCGGCAGCTTTTTCAACTTCTAAGAGTTTGAAACATTGTAAACGCTCTTCAGGTTTTAATTCCTGAAAAATATCCGCAAGGTCAGCAACGTGATACCCGTTCAGTTCTTCTTTCAACTGTTCTAGGGTCTCGTCGTCAATTATTTCTCTTATTCTGTCAATAATATTTTGAACGTTCATATCATTATTATATTACAAACAATATATTTCACATAGTTTGTTTATAGTATAATTTTTTATACAGGAGAGAATTATGATAAAAGATTATTTTATAACATGTGTAGAAAAAGCTTTAAAAAATGCAGTAGATAACGGCAAACTTGGTGAAATGAAAGAATATCAGCCCGGAACTTTGGTTGTTGAACGTCCAAAAAATCCGGATTTTGGCGATTTTGCCGTTAACGTATCATCACTTGCAAGGTTTGCAAAAATTGCCCCTCCTATGATTGCTAATGTTATATTAAATCATATTGAAAAAGAAGACAACGAATACACTTGTGTTGGCGGTTTTATAAATTTTAAAGCAGGCAAAAAACTTTTATCAAGCTTGGTTGAAGAAATTTTTAATAAAAAATGTGAGTTTGGAAAACCGGAGAACGTTAAAACTGAAAAAATTATATTAGAATATATTTCAGCAAATCCTACCGGACCTTTCCACATTGGTCACGGACGTTGGGCTGCTATGGGCTCAGTTCTTGCAAATCTTTTAAAATTTTATGGACATGAAGTTTATCAGGAATTTTATATAAACGATGCAGGTTCTCAAATTCAAAAATTGGGACGTTCTCTTGCAATAAGGATTCGTCAAGAACTCGGTGAAAAGGTTGATTTTCCTGAAGATGAAGAGGAGAGAAAAAATTATTATCCGGGTGATTATTTAATTGAAGTTGCAAAAGCTTTTATTGAAAAAAATGATAGTCTTTTGAAATCTGTTAATAATGATGTTTCAAAGATAGATTTACAGGTCCTTTGTGATTTTGCAAAAGAATATGAAGAAAAAGTTCAAAGAGATTTATTGGATAAAATGCGTGTCAAATTTGATAATTTCTATTCCGAATTGACACTCCATAACTCAGGAAAAGTAAATTATTATGTTGATAAATTAACCAAATCCGGTAAAATCTATGAAAAAGATGGTGCAACTTGGTTCAAATCCTCTGATTACGGTGATGACCAGGATAGAGTTATCAAAAAAGTTGATGGCTCAAATACTTATTTGACTGCCGATATAGCATACCATGCAGACAAATTAGAACGCGGATTTGACAGAATGATTGATATTTGGGGTGCAGATCACCACGGTTATGTTGCCAGAGTAAAAGCTTCTTTGGCGGCATTAGGTTACAATCCCGATAAACTTGAAGTCCTTTTGGGGCAGCTTGTAAATCTCGTTATCAACGGTAACGAAGTCCGTATGGGCAAACGTAAAAATATGGTTACCTTAGAAGATTTGGTTGATGAAGTAGGAGTTGACGCTACGCGTTTTTGGATGGCTATGAGAAATATTGATACAACACTTGATTTTGATATAGAACTTGCAAAAACAAATTCTGATGAAAATCCTGTATTCTATTGCCAGTATGCACACGCAAGGGCTTGTTCGATTTTGAGGAATGTTGTTTCTGAAAAATTAGATACTCAAACAGGTGAAAAATCTTTAGCCCCAATGAGTGAAGCTGAATTAAACAGTTTAATAAGTGGTTTTAATTCAGCTATTGTACTTCCGACATTGGATACTGCAAGAAAATTAATTTTAAAACTTGAAGAGTACAAGTCTGTAATAAAAAATTCAGCAGAATCTCGTCAAGTTTATACAATTTGCAGATATGTTCAAGAACTTGCATCTGAATTTCATTCATTCTATAACGCAAATCGCGTAATATCAGATGATAAAGAAATGATGAAAGCAAGGATTTCTCTTGTTTGGGCTGTAAAAACGGTTCTTAGAAATGCTTTGGAAGATATTCTGGCGGTTAGTGCTCCTGAAAAGATGTAAATTTTTTGTTATAAACTAACAAAATAATTTTTGTTCTGTTTTTAATAACAAACATAGGAGAATATTATGAAGATAGATAACTATTCATACAGGCCTACTTTTCAAAGGCTAGTGATTGATGACGCAACAATGAACTATGTTGTCGAGAATGCTCCAAAAAAATATTTGCCTAAAATAATGGATGCGTTTGATTTATTTGAAAAATCTGAAAAGAATTTTTCTTTCAGTTCTGCTGCGAATTCGCTTTTAGTTAAAGTTCAAGAAGAAAAACAACCAGGCAGATGGTTTACTGTTGCAAGATATCCGGAAAGTAGAAATTTCTCAATTTACGATATAGTTAAAAGTTGCTTAACGCTGGTCGAAAATAGTAAGTCGCTTGAACAAGTAAACCGTAACGTTATAAACTAACAAAATAATTTAAAGCAATATTAGGAAAAAATATTATGAGAATAGATAATTATTCATATACACCTGTTTTTCAGGGACTCGACATTAATGAGAATACAATAAAATATGTTGCAAAGAATGTTTCAAAAGATGATTTACCTATTATAAGTGCTGCGTGTGACTTGTTTGAAGCATCTAAAATAAGAAATTTTTCTTTTGATTCTTCTA
>CAMVQX010000070.1 GCA_947169755.1 uncultured bacterium | reverse complement strand
ATAAATTAAAAATAGTTTGCGGTTCTTTTTATATGTTAAACGAGATTATTCCTCAGTCTCTAATTCTGCAAGAGGATCAGTCATCTCTGCAGGTTCAAAATCTGTGCAAGAGTTCCAAATAAGAGTTGCACGTCTTTCTTTTAATGTCGGACTAGGGTAATCGCTGTTGCAGAATCCTTTCAACATATTGGTTGAACCGTCGGGGTTTGATGTGAAATGCTTGCAGCAACTGCAAATTTTTAGTACAAAACCGTAATCGTAAAGTTTTTGTCTTATTTCCAGAAGAGCATCAATCATTCTCAAGTGTTTTCCGGTTACAAATTTTCTTTTTTTGTACATAAATTTGATTTTTGCAAGTCCGGATTCTGATATAAACTCTACTTTACATGGAAGTTCTTTTCCTGAACTGTTCATTACAAAAGTGTCAACTACAAGTTTTTCTGTATCTTTAGGCAATTCCTCTATGTTTGCAAGTTTGTTCCTAATCATTCTGATCGGCGGAAGATTTTTGATTATGTGGCATATTGAATATATCGGGTACAAACACAGAAGAACAATTTCCTTGAATCTGAGTTTTGAATTGATAAGACTAATCCCAAATGCTGTTATGAGAAGCAGTAATGTTAGTACTACAATTTTGAAATCAACGATAAATGCATATCTGTTAGAATGTTTCAAAACGAGTGCGAAAATTATTGCAATTGTCCAGATATTAGGATTTATAAGTGAAAATGTGTGTTCAGCAAAAATATAATTTTTTGACCAAATCTGAGAGAAACAATTTTTGAATAAATTAAGTCTCACTGACAAACGCGGTTTCCTGAATTCGTAATTTGCAGTATCAACGTATGTTTGAATATTCGGATTATATGTGCAAGGACATTTGATTTTTGAAAGCAGCATACTGTATTTAAGCTCGCTGTTAATATCTTTAAAATCAACAGCTTCCAATTCGTCAACTATATCTTTTTTAATTACAAATACACCTGAATCTGCACTTGCAGCCAAACCGAACAAAGAACGAGCTTTTCTTATAAAATTCATATGATACTTTTGGTAAGCTGCTTTGATTTTGTCGACAGGACCTAAGTTATCAGTTAATACAAGAGTTTCACCGCTAAGAACGCTGTTGTTTACAAGTGCTGAATTAATTGTTGTTAGAAAGTTGCCGGGGATGCTTCTGTCAGCATCAATAAATACATAAGAATCAATTGTATCATCTTTTGATAATCGTTCAATAAGCATTGATACAGCTTGATCTTTGCCTACAGTTCCAACATCTTTAATATTTATAAGATTAACAAAAGTCTCTCTTTCAAATAGCTGTTCCGAGTTGTCAGAACAGTTATCAAGTATTACAAAAACTTTGAAATTATTGATTGGATAATCTTGCATTTTTAGTTCATGAATAAGATTTTCCAATGTAACTTTATTATTTCGTGCATATACTACAACTGCAAGGTTGTCTTTATCTTCATATTGAGAGTATCTTTTTTCTATTTTAAACGGTTTGTCATTTAAATTTCTTAAAGCAAGCGCCAAAAAGTAAATTGTATAAACGGTTACATAAATATATAAAATATCTAAAATTAATTCCATAACATATCCCTTCTATAATAAATATCGTATTTTAAAAAGTGCAGAAAATCTATTACATGTAAATATTCTTTAAGTGAATTATCTTACGTCCCTTGCTAAATTTTATGATAATATTTTTGTATGAATGAAATTAATAATGTATTAATTTGCGGACTGGGTGCGATAGGGACAATATACGCCGAAATTATAAAAAGGTCAGCAAATTTAAAAGTATTAGTTGATGAAAACAGGTTGGAAAAATATAAAAATAATCCAATAATTTTTAACGGTCAAAGTATGGAATTTGATTATATTTTACCAACGTGTAAAGATTTCAAGGCTGATTTGGTAATTATTGCTACAAAATATGACGGTTTTTTTGATGCTGTAAAAAATATTAAAAATTTTGTAGGTGATAATACTGTTATTATATCTTTGTTGAATGGAGTTACATCAGAAAAGTATCTTGTACAAGAATATGGTAAAGAAAAAGTTTTATATTCATATTTTATAGGACACAGTTCGGTAAGGAACGGGCGCAGCATTGTCCATGACGGTGTGAATAAGATTGTTTTCGGTTCGCCGTCTGCAAATATTAATGTGGAAAGAGTTAAAAACTTTTTTAATTCTTTGGGTATGAATTATGAAATCCCTGAAGATATAATCTATTCGTTGTGGTTGAAGTTTGTACTTAATGTTTCTTGTAATCAAATCTCAGCAGTTAAGGGATATACATTTGGTGATATTCAAAGTAGTGATAGCTGCATGAAACTCGTAATTAATGTTATGAAAGAAGTTATAGAAATAGCAAAAGCCGAAGGGGTAAATAATACAGATAACTTACTGGATGATGCTTTAAAAGCTTTGAGCATAATGAGTCCTGAGGGTAAAACGTCTATGCTTCAAGATGTTGAAGCAGGACGCAAAACGGAAGTCGATATATTTGCAGGTGTAGTTACAGAACTTGGTAAAAAACACGGAATAAAAACTCCGCACAACGAAGCCCTGAAATTTGCAATCGAAAATCTTACGCGATAAATAAAGATTTATTTTTTTAGAGCAGCATCAATTAAACCTTTAAATAACGGGTGCGGTTTCTCAGGACGAGATTTAAATTCAGGATGAAATTGTGATGCTACAAACCAATCCAGTTTTGGAAGTTCGACAACTTCTGCCAGCATTCCGTCAGGCGACATGCCTGAAAAAACTAATCCGGCATCCGAAATCTGCTTTATGTATTCATTATTAACTTCATATCTGTGTCTGTGTCGTTCTGAAATTTTTTCTTTTCCGTATGCTTTTGCAACTTTTGAACCTTTTTTGAGTATGCAGTCATAAGCTCCGAGTCTCATTGTACCGCCGTATGCATGGACATTTTTTTGTTCAAGCATCAAATCTATAACAGGATAAGGTGCGTTTTCGTCAAACTCAGCGGAATTTGCACCTTTTAAGCCTACAACGTTTCTGGCATATTCAATAACTGCACATTGCATGCCCAAGCAAAGCCCTAAGAATGGCAAATTATTTTCCCTTGCGTATTTGATAACATTTAATTTACCTTCAATACCTCTGATTCCAAAGCCTCCGGGAACAACTACGGCTTTAACGTCAGATAACAATTCTTTGCATTTTTTCTCATCAACGCAATCTTCAGAATTTATCCATTTAATATCTATTGAAGCATCGTTTGCGTATCCGGCATGCTTTAAAGATTCCACAACGGAAATATATGCATCGGAAAGTTTGGTGTATTTGCCGGCGATAGCCACTTTTACTGTTTTTTTAGGATTTTTAATTCTTTCTACCAATTTTTCCCAATCTTTAAGATTGGCTTTTTTGTCATCGACTCTTAGCATATCAAGTACAACTTTTGCCATATTTTGTGCTTCAAGTGCCAATGGTACTTCATAAATGCTTTTCATATCACGACATTCAATAACTGCTTCTTTAGGTACTGAACAGAACAGTGCCAGTTTCTCTCTTTCGGTTTTTGGGATAGGTCTTTGTGTACGACAAACCAATATTTCCGGCTGAATACCATAGCTTCTCAACACATTTACACTATGTTGAGACGGTTTTGTTTTTAATTCCCCTGATGTAGGAAGGTATGGAAGTAACGTGCAATGAACAGAAATAGCATTTCCAATACCGGCTTCAGCTTTGAATTGTCTTATTGCTTCTACAAAAGGTAAACTTTCAATATCACCTACCGTACCGCCGATTTCTATCAGTTGGAAGTCGGGCTTGAATTGTTTTGTTGCACCGTTTATGCGTGATTTAATTTCATTTGTAATGTGAGGGATAACTTGAACTGTGCCGCCCAAATAATCTCCGCGTCGCTCTTTTTGGATAACATGTTGATAAACGCTTCCGGATGTTACATTGTTTAGTTTTCCGAGAGATGTGTCAGTAAATCTTTCATAGTGCCCCAAATCAAGGTCAGTTTCAGCACCGTCATCGGTAACAAAAACTTCACCATGTTGAAACGGGCTCATTGTGCCCGGGTCTACGTTAATATAAGGGTCGAATTTTTGGTTGATTACTGAAAACCCCCTTGCTCTCAATAATCTACCTAATGATGCTGCAATAATACCTTTGCCAAGTGAACTTACAACACCTCCAGTTATAAATATGTATTTAGTCATAGTTCATATCCCTTTTATAATAAAACTAATTGATTTTTGGAACTTTAAAAAAGCCGTTTTCTTCTTCAGGTGCATTTGACATTAAAGCTTCTTTGCTAATTTCTTGATGTGGTACATCTTCTCTCATAACGTTATAAAAATCAATAACCTGAGTCATTGGCTTTACATTTGATGTATCAACTTCATTCATTTGGTCAACGTATTTTAAAACGTCACCAAGCTGTTTTGTGTATAGTTCTTTTTCCTCTTCAGTTAATTCTAATCTTGCAAGTTTTGCAACATGTTCAACATCTTTTATTGTAATCATTTTTCTGCTCCTTCTAAAATTTTATCATGGATTTTTGGCATGCTTAACAAATTATTAAATAAATTTAAAATATTTTTAAATATAAAAAATTATGATATAATGTTGACACTGGAGATTATTTTGGATAGCAAAATCATAGATGAATTAGACAGAAAAATTCTTGCTTATAAAGATTGCAAGGACATAAAAAAGAAACAAATGCTGCATTTGCAAATTGTTGAAGGTTCAATGCAGTTGGTAAAGAGAATTGCATCAAGCATTAAAACAGGAATATCAAATGAAGATTTAATTCAAGTTGGTTCTATCGGTTTGATCAAGGCTATTGATTCGTTTGATCCTGATAAAAATACTAAATTCAAAACTTATGCAACTTATTTTATCAGAGGTGAAATTAAACATTACCTCAGAGACAAGGCCTCTATGATAAAAGCCCCGAGAGAGCTTCAAGAGTTAGTTTTTAAAATTAGTTCTGCGGTGAAAGTTTTAAAAGAAAACGGGTTTGAAGATCCAAATGAGGACCAAATCTCAGAGATTACAGGTGTTGATGTCGAAAAAATTCATGAGGTAATGAAGTTGGAGCTTTGTAAAAGTACATTATCTTTGGATCAAGCTATTTCTTCAGTTGATGATGACGATTTAACACTTATAGATAAAATACCGTCAGGTGATTATCAAGAAATTTTAAATTCAAATGAAAACAAGATTATGATTGCAGCTGCAATTGAGCAATTACCGCCGGATTTAAAAGAGATTATTGAGCTTAGCTATTATCATGATTTAAACCAAAGGGAGATATCTGAAAAAATAAATATATCTCAAATGCAGGTTTCCAGAAGATTAAAGAAAGCTTTGAATAAGATGTATGAGATAATAAGAACTAAAGATTAAAAGGAGTTATTATGGCAACAATGATTGTAACATTGGTATTTGTATTTATTACCGGTTTATGTATCGGGAGTTTTTTGAATGTCGTAATATTACGGGCATTGAGTAATGAATCTATAATTTTTCCCGCTTCAAAATGTCCCAAATGCCAAAACCGATTAAAGTGGTGGCATAATATTCCATTGTTATCTTATTTTTTACTAGGCGGAAAATGTGCATATTGTAAGGAACGTATAAGTTTTCAATATCCGCTTATTGAACTTTTTACAGGTATTATATTTGCATTAATGTTTTTAAAATATGGCGTAAGAGTCGACACATTATTTATACTGGCTATATCTTCATTGCTGATTGTTATTGCCGGAACTGATATCAAAGAAAAAGTCGTTTTTGATGCTCATGCTTTTTCTTTAATCGGTGTTGCTTTTGCATATGCTATATTTATTGTTGTAATGGGTATTTATATAACTCATCATCCGCAACCGGGTTATTTTGTTCCGCAAATGACATTTTGGCATAATCCGATAACAAATTCTATTTTAGGTGCGCTTGCTGGTGCATTGATTATGGAACTTTTAGCAAGACTTGGTTGCTTAATTGTTGGTACAAGAGCGTTTGGTGAAGGAGATACTCTAATTGCAGCTGGTTTGGGTGCATTGTTCGGATGGTTTCCGCTTTTATTTGTACTTTTGGCAAGTGTTGTTATTCAGGCAATTTTGTTTTTGCCTATGTTTGTCAAAGGACTTTGGGATAATAAAGATATTAAAACATTAGTTGTTTTTCTATGTTTCTTAGTTTATGCAATTGCTTTATATTGCTTGCAAGTAAGCGGAATATTAACTTCTGGCTGGATATTTGTAACAGCTTCTGTTGTGTTGGGTATTTTAGGTATTATCGCAAGTGTATTTATACTAAACGGTTTGAAAAATCATCCTGAAAACAGAACATATTTGCCTTTTGGACCAGCTATGGTTGCAGCTGCATTTATATTTATGATTTTAGGATAATAAAAAATATTTATATTTTTACTAGCAAAAATTATTTTTACCGGTTTTATATTGGTAGAAATAATTTTTATGGAGATAAATAAAATGACATTTAGCTTTCAAATACAAAATGGGAATTATACACTCTTTAATCCATATCATGGATTTAATGATGCAGTAAAATTCGTTACCTCAGAAAATCCGAATTTGGAATTTCCCGGATATTCTATGAGTTATAGTGATATTGATAATTTTTTTAAAGAATATGGTAAAGAAAATACACTGTTAGCTATACGCCAAAAAAATAAAACTGGTACGATACAAGGAATATATAGCTATACTAATCCTGACATAGATGGAACAGTTAGTGGCAAATTAAATTGCGTTGTTGGGAAAAATGGTAGACTTGCACATTCTGTAACAGAACATTCTAATAATGGGCTTGTTATCAAACATACAATCTGTAAACCTGATGGTTCTTTAATAACTTCTAGTTATGTGAACGAAAATAATATTTTTAGCAAAATTCCAACTCCAGAAAGACTTTTAAGGGATGGACGTGCAGGCGCTCTTCAAAAATTTGCAATGGATCTTGAAAGACCCGGATTACGTAGAATTGCCGGTTTTATTTTTAAGTTAGCCGAAAAAATCCGCTAATCGACAGAGAAGATTTCTTTGATATCGTCCATAGTGAGCGATTTCGTAATATTTCTGTCGACTGAAATTACGCTGTCGACAAGGTCGCGTTTGACTGTTTTGAGTTTTTGAATTTTTTCTTCAACAGTATTTTTTGTAATAAGTCTGTATACAAATACTTTCTTAGTCTGTCCGATACGGTAAGCACGGTCTGTAGCTTGATCTTCAACTGCAGGGTTCCACCACGGATCGTAGTGGATTACGTAATCCGCACCTGTTAAGTTCAAACCTGTACCGCCGGCTTTCAAGCTGATTAGGAATATTTTAACGGTCGGATCGGTATTAAAGTGTTCAACTGCAGCTTGACGGTCTTTTGTTTTACCTGTCAAGTATTCGTATTTGATATCGACTTTGTCAAGCCAAGCCTTGATGATATCCAACATATCGACAAATTGGCTGAATAAAAGTATTCTGTGACCTTCATCAACAATTTCTTCAAGCATAGATTTGAGTTTTTCAAATTTACCTGATGAAATAATATTTTTAACATTATCTTTGTCATAAAGTCTTGGGTGACAGCAGATTTGACGCAATCGGAGAAGTGCTGAGAAGATAGATAATCTGCTCTTTTCAAGTCCGTTTTGTTCAATAGATTTGAACAATTCTTCTTTCGTACTGTCGAGGACTGTAAGATAAAAGTCTTTTTGATCATCATTGAGTTCGCAGTATGCGATGTTTTCAACTTTATCAGGCAAATCTTTTGCAACGTCTCGTTTCATACGGCGTAAGATAAACGGATAAATTTGTAATTTCAAACGTTTTTCAACGGTTTTATCTTGTCGTTCCATAATCGGATTAACGTATCTGGAATTAAAATCTGCAACGCTAAACAAAAATCCCGGCATAAGAAAATCAAATACTGACCATAATTCTTCCAATTTGTTTTCTATCGGAGTACCTGAAAGTGCAAGTTTGTGGGATGCTTGCAATTTTTTAACTGCTTGAGCCGTTTGAGACATTGCGTTTTTAATATTTTGAGATTCATCAAGAATGATGTATCTGAAATTATACTCTTTTAATTTCGCAATATC
>CAMVQX010000069.1 GCA_947169755.1 uncultured bacterium | reverse complement strand
CTATTGTGTCGCAAACATTTGATTGTTCACTCCGTCAAAGGTCGGACAATTTTTTGACTTCTTTTAGGCATTTTATTTTTTATTATTTTGTCTATTTTATTTTAATAATTGTTTTTTCAAATTTGTGTACGCAACAAAATTATAACTATGTTGTGTATTAAAGATTGTAAAACTTTTTTTTAACAATTGTTCATGACTATTGAAAATTGTTGTATTATGTAAAAACAAGGAGTATAATAAAAAAATAAAATAAAGGGGAGGTTAATGTGACAGATATCACATGCATGGACAAGCTTGAACTTTCCGAAAATGCGGTAAAGGTTCTTGAAAAACGTTACTTAAAGAGGGATAAAAACGGTAATTGTGTTGAAACTCCGTCTGATATGTTTAGACGTGTAGCCGATACAATTGCATCAGGAGATTTAAAATTCGGTAAATCTCAATCAGATGTAAAAGAGCTTTCTGACAGATTTTATAAGGCAATTACAAACAGATATTTTATGCCAAATTCTCCGACATTAATGAATGCCGGCAGAGAATTAGGCCAATTGGCAGCATGCTTTGTATTACCTGTAGAAGATAGCTTGGAAGGTATTTTTGAAACAGTTAAAAATACAGCTTTGATACACAAATCAGGCGGCGGTACAGGTTTTTCTTTCTCAAGATTGAGACCGAAAAATAGTGTAGTTCGCTCTACTATGGGTGTATCTTCAGGGCCTGTTTCGTTTATGGAAGTATTTAATGCAGCAACTGAAGCCGTAAAACAAGGCGGTACAAGACGCGGTGCAAATATGGGGATTTTGAGAGTTGATCACCCGGATATTTTAGATTTTATAGAATGCAAAAGCGATAACAACAAATTGAACAATTTCAATATTTCTGTTGCTATTACCGACAAATTTATGGAAGCATATATCAATGGTACGGATTATGAATTAATTAATCCGCAAAATGGTACTGTTGCAGGTATGATGAGTGCCAAAAAGGTATTTGATATGATTGTCGACGGCGCATGGAGAAATGGTGAACCGGGCATCGTATTTATTGATAAAATGAATGCAGATAACCCAACTCCGCTTGTAGGACCTATTGAATCAACTAATCCTTGCGGTGAAGTACCTTTGCTTGCTTATGAAGCATGTAACTTGGGCTCAATAAATCTTGGCAGAATGGTAGAAAACGGCTCTGTAAATTGGGATTTGTTGGCAGATACAACAAGAACAGCTATCAGATTCTTGGATAATGTCATAGCAGTCAATAATTATCCGCTTCCTCAAATTTCTGAGATGGTTCAAAATAACAGAAAAATTGGCCTCGGCGTAATGGGTTGGGCTGATATGCTTATGAAGATGGGTATTTCTTATGCATCTGAAGAAGGTACAAAACTTGCGGGACAAGTAATGGAATTTATTGATTACATTTCAAAATGCGAATCAATAGAGCTTTCAAAAGAAAGAGGCCGTTTTAACAACTTTAAAGGCAGTGTATATGATAGTCCGAATTATCTTTATAACAAATATCGCGGCAAATCTGCCGGAAAAATTTCTGATGAACAATGGCTTGAGTTGGATAAACAGATTGCACAAGTCGGTATCAGAAACGCTACAACAACTTGTATTGCTCCGACAGGTACAATTTCAATGATAGCATCGGCGTCAGGTGGTGTTGAACCGTTGTTCGGTCTTGTATTCTCAAGATTAATTATGGACGGTACAGAAATGCTGGAAGTTAATCCAATTTTCAAGGATTATGCTGTTGAACACGGTTTCTATTCAGAAGATCTGATGAAAAAAATTGCTCAAACAGGTTCTGTGGCACATGTTGACGGTGTTCCTGAAATTGCAAAACATATTTTTGTAACAGCGCATGATGTTTCACCATACTGGCATGTTAAAATGCAAGCTGCATTCCAGCTTCATACAGACAATGCCGTTTCAAAAACAGTCAACTTTGAAGAACATGCAACTCGTAAAGATATTGAAGAAGCATATATTTTGGCTTACAAAAACAATTTGAAAGGTATAACTGTTTACAGAAACAATTCGCGTCAATTCCAACCGATGAACTTGGAAAAGAAAAAAGAAGAACCGAAAGTTGAAGAAGTTCATTCTCACAGTGAAGAAGTTTCATCAGCTGAAGATTATAATCCGACAGGTGAAATAAAAACAGTAAAATGTCCTGAGTGCGGTAATGAAATAAAGATGGCAGAAGGATGCTTTATCTGTTTGAAATGCGGATATTCCGGTTGCTCATAGCGCGAGCGAGCTGAGGCTGGAGTTATTTTGCGGAAGTGAAGAAATCACAAAGCAAAATACGGAAAGCCGTAAAAAGCGAGTGAGCAAGAAGCGCGAGCGAGCTGAGGACAACAAACAGTACATAAAAAACTTGTCCGTAAAATAAGAAGAGAAAAAGGATACCATACGGTATCCTTTTTTTGTTTTATAATCAAATTATGCTTAAACGTTATGAAGAATTTTTAAAAATACTTGATAAAAGGCTTGAAGAATATTTTGAAAAAGAATGCGAATTTATAAAATGCAAACCGGGTTGCAGTGCATGCTGCGAGGTTGGGGAGTATCCGTTTTCAAGGCTTGAACTTGAATATCTTATGTCAGGTTTTGTAAATTTGCCTTTTGAGACAAAACATAAAATAAAAGAAGAAATAAAAAGATTAAAAGCAGAAAATCCAAAAATGTATAAATGCCCATTTTTAATTGATAACAAATGTTCAGTTTATCCGTATAGAGGCATTGTTTGCCGTGTTCATGGGCTTGCTTGGTATGACGAAGATGAAAATAAAATAAGGCTTCCTTATTGTGTCAATAAGGGTTTGAATTATGCAAAAGTTTTTGACCGCGAAACAGGTGAAGTAATTTTGCAAAATCCAATAAGAGAAAAATTAAGGATTGATACTATTTTAAAAAGTGACGAAGCTGAGCGATTAGAACTGGAATGCGGAGAAATTCGTCCGATGATAAAATGGTTTTAATATTAACCTTTGTAAAAAAGTAAAGAATCATGGGTTGTAAAGTCAACTCAAAAATGTTATACTACAAAAGTAGTAGTATTGGTATGAAAAAGGGGTGAGTATTTGCCGTCTAAATGACGTATTGTTTTTATCTTTGGTTATTTGTAAAATTAATTTAAGCAAACATAAAATTTAGGCAAAAACAAATATTCTCATGTTTTATACTTTAAGTAGGTGTAGTGTTGAATAAAACAGATAATAAAAAAACTAAAGAAAAAGTTATAAATAAAACTGTTTCCAATCCGATAACAAAACAGCTTAATGGTCTTAATAAAACTGCGAAAACAACAATTCAGGAAAAATCGCAAGCTGTTTCCAATCCGATTGAGACATCATCTATTGTTGCGAGAATTAATAATTTTAATACTACAAAGACTTCTAATAAAATGTATTCAGGTTATATGAATGCCGGATACAACAAAGTTATTGACTATTGGGATTTGGTTTATAGTTTTAACACTGCATTAATTAATAAAAGAAGCGAACAGGATTTGTTTGCCGCTATGCATGATGTGTTTGAGGAAAAATTGAACAGTGTATATACAGCTTTTGGTATTTATCAAGAAAAATCAAAATGTATAAACCTCAAATTATTCAGTGCATTAGGTACAAAATATACTTCAAAAATATTCTTGTCAGATGAGAATAATCCGGTTATAGAATGTTTCAACACGTCTAAACCTATATATAATGACAATGATAAATTCTTAAATATTCCGTATATAAAGGATTCTCAGTCATTGATTCTGCCGTTGAATTCTACAAACGGCTGCAGCGGTGTGCTTATTATAGGAAAAGATAATTTGGAAGATTATATTGGCTTGTTTAGCTTTATTGCTAATTATTGTGCATTATTTATGCAAAATATGCAGCTTATAGAACAAGCAAGCAAGTTTGCCAACACTGATACACTTACAGGGCTTTATACACACAGAGGATTTCAAGAAATATTGGCATCTGAGTTGAAGCGTGCATCGGAAAATGAGACAAAGCTTTCAATTATTATGTTGGATGTAAATAATATTTCAAAGATAAACAGAGAACTCGGACACGCAAAAGGCGACGAAGTCATAAAACTTTTGGCTGAAAAAGTAAAACAAAATATCAGAAGTACGGACAGGGCCGGAAGATATGGCGGAGACGAAATTGCGATTATTTTGCCGGATACGGATACTCCTGATGCCAAGTATTTGGCAGAATATATCACATATTGTTTGTCTTGCTGTTTTGTGGATGATGTCGGACCTGTGAAAGTTTCTGTCGGTATTACTACATTCCCTGAAGCCAGCAGAGATCAGGAAAAACTTTTGATACTTGCTGAACAAGCTATGTACATTTCGCAGGCAAAAGGTTATAAAGAAGGTATGTCTGCGATTGTAAGTTCGTCTGATTTTAATTTCTGGGCAGATGATGCTTTGAATTCGTTTGCGGAAGTCATTGCAAAACGTCATGCTCAGTTGGGTATTGATTTTGAGGAAGAACTTGTACACAAATTCAATAATGAAAAAATTATTTCTCAAAATCACCTTATGGAATTGGCAAACTCACTTGCGGGTGCTATTGATGCAAAAGATCCGTATACAAAAGGCCACTCAACTTCTGTTTCAAGGTATTCAGAAGCTCTTGCGCGTGCAATAAATCTTCCTGAAGAAGAAGTCCAGAAAATAAAATTGGGTGCACTTTTGCATGACGTTGGTAAAATCGGTATCCCTGAAAACGTTTTGAAAAAACCGGACAAACTTTCAGATGATGAGTGGAATATTATGAAACAACACCCTGTAATTGGTGCTGAGAAAGTTCTTGCGCCAAATGAGGCACTCAGAGAACTTATTCCGATGGTAAAATATCACCACGAGCATGTTGACGGTTCAGGATATCCTGAAAAACTTAAAGGTGAAGAAATTCCGCTTGAGGCAAGAATTATTGCAGTTGCGGATACTTATCACGCTTTGATTTCTGACAGACCGTACAGAAAAGGTTTGAGCGTTGAAAAAGCTTGTGAAATCTTGCAGGAAGGTGCAGGAAAACAGTGGGATGCTGATTTGATACGTCAATTTATTACAATTGCACCATCACTTTCAACGAGTGTGTAATAATCTTTCTCTATCTTGACGAGCGATTTGCACTTTCCAATCGGAATCATCTTTATTGAAATCATAAGTATCAAGAATTATTAGTTCTAAATACCCGTATTTGTTGATATGGGCATATATAATATCTGCAGAGCCCAGAGATAGCGCTAAATCCGTCAAGTTATAATGCTCTGATTATCGATTTGATGTTCAAATCAGTTACCTTTAAAAGTGCTACGGTTCTTGCAGTTTCGTCAAAATTACCAAGCTTTTTCAAAACTTCTGCGGTTTTTAGTATAACCGTTTGGTTATTTGATTTTAAAAGCTCTCTGATTACAAACTCATCTTTTGCAAAATCAAGTGCGGTATAAACAAAAGGGCTGTTTTCATTCAGCTCGGAATTAATAAATTTTTCAAGATCTTTTTTATCTGCACTTTTTAAAATCTTTTTTATATCATTGATTTCGTTTTTGGTATCTTTATTTTCATCAAAAAGATATTCATCATTTTCGGTCAGCGTTTCAAATTTATCAATCGCATTCAAAAGAACTATTGCACATTTACTGTCATTTGGGTTGTTTACAAGTCTTTCAAACACATCAAAAAGCTCAAAATCAAATATTACAGACAATGGCAAAATTTCTCCCAGACCGTTTACTATATAATTGATTACCAAAAGTCCGTCTTCATAATATTTGTCTAACAATTCAAACAAATTCATAATATACGGAATTTCCGCTGCAATATTTTCTGCCATTGTTGAATTTTTCATAGCATTCAAAATAGGTTCAATTGCATCTTTATTTCCATAAGCACTCAAAAATTTAACAGCAGATAATTTTTCAAAATCATCATTACTTTTGAGTTTTGAAAGCGCTTCATTGTAGCTTTCAATATCTTGCCATGAGGCAAGAGTTGAGGCACAATTTTGTGCAAGATATTCATTTTCACTATAAGAATTTGCTCTCAAACAATCATAGCAAACAGGATCTTTTATATAAGAAAAATACTTTGCGGCATAAGTTTTTTCAGCATAATTTCCGTTTTCAAATTTTTCTAATATAATATCTGTCAAATCTTCATCTGCATATTTTACAAGATTTTCAACAATAACATCTTCGTAATATGGTGAATAAAATTTCATAAATTCCAAAAGATTTTTGTAATTATTTTCATTTATAACTTTTGAAATTCGTTCTGAAACGTTTCTTTTTACAAAATCAAATAAAAATTCGTCTTTCTCAACAAGTTCTTTAAAAAGCTCAATATCACAGTCATTTACGAGATGAAGCACTATAGGCTCGTAATTATTCTTACCTGTTAATTGTTTTAATTGTTCGCTCATAAAAAATCCTTAAAAGGTACAATACTACCTCATTAATCTTACCAAATTAATCCAAATAGAATACAGTAATGACTTTGTGTCCCTCTTCTGCGTATTGAACAGCGTTATGTAAAGTCTTACTTGTATGAGATAAGAAACATATTAATTGATTACAGTCGTCGATAATTTCTCTGTTGCAAACTCTTGATGCATCGGCAAGTGTCATCATTGCTCTGTCAGGATGTTCAACGATATTTGGAACACCGATAAGCTGGTTTTGAACATCAGATGGCTGTTGACCGATTGTTTGCGGCAAAATAACTTTTAATTTATCAGGATTTGCCTTCATTGCGCCACGAATTGCTGCAGCATTAGTTCCTGAAGAACCTCCTGATGTAATGATTGTATTCCCTTGCATAACAAGAGCCTGAGCAAGTGTTTCAATCATTTGTTGATGTGTGATAGGAAGATTGCGGCTCCCGATAATCGCAATTTTTTTAGCTGATTGTTTAATTGTAGCAAGCTCCATTGCCAATTCATCAACAGTGTTTGGTGAATCTGAAGATACTGTGTCCATTTCATCAATAGGAACCATTATAGAATTTTGTTTTTCTTTATTGTCTTCTTCAGAACTCATCAAAATTTTAGTCATATTTTCTCACTTTCTGATTGCAATCTGCACACTTTTAGTTTATGCTGATTATATCATAAAATTTTTATTTTGGGAAGGGATATGGAAAACATCTTGGAGAATCTTAACAAAGAGCAGTGTGAAGCCGTGCAAACAGTGAGTGGTCCTTTGCTTATACTCGCTGGTGCAGGCAGCGGCAAAACAAAAGTGTTGACTGCAAGAATTGCTTACCTTATCCAAAATTGTTATATAAGGCCTAAAAATATCTTGGCGGTTACATTTACCAACAAAGCCGCAAAAGAAATGAAGGTTCGTCTCGGAAATATTTTGGGTGATGAAGTTGTAAAATATATGTGGGTCGGAACGTTTCACAGTATTTGCGGAAGAATGCTCAGAGAAAATATTGAAAGCTACAGTTTTCAATCAGGCAAAAAATTAGACAGAAATTTTTCTATATATGATGATAGTGATTCAATGGCAGTAGTTAAAAGGGCAATAAAAAAATTAAACCTTGATGACAAAATTTACCAGCCAAAACTCGTAAGATCAGTTATTTCAAATGCAAAAAACAAAATGCAGGATGCTTATACATTTGCTACATTTGCAAGAGATTTCAAATCCCAAAAAATAGCATCAATATATGAAGAATATGAAAATTCTCTCAATAACAGCAACGCTATTGACTTTGATGATATGCTTATGCTTACCGTAAAACTTCTTGAGCAATGTCCTGATGTCAGAACTTCGTACTATAACCGATTTAAACATATATTGGTAGATGAGTTTCAGGATACAAACTTGGCTCAATACAAGCTTGTGAATATGCTTTATACAAATTTAAATGCTGAAATCCCTGACAATCGTTCATTATGTGTAGTCGGTGATGTTGATCAGTCAATTTACAGCTGGCGCGGTGCTGATTATACAATCATTTTAAATTTCCAAAAAGATTTCAAAAATACAAAACTAATAAAACTTGAACAAAATTATCGTTCAACCTCAAATATTTTGAACGTTGCAAACGCAATTATTGAGAATAATCGCGAACGTGTTGATAAAGTACTTTATTCAAACAAAGGTGAGGGTGAGCTTATAGACTACTTTGAAGCTCAAGATGAGGCTGATGAGGCAAATTATATTGTAAGCAAAATCAAACA
>CAMVQX010000068.1 GCA_947169755.1 uncultured bacterium | reverse complement strand
TAAATTTAAAAAGCACTTTGCAAATTGGTGATAGCTCGGTCATAGCTCAAAGAACCGGTGTAACAACAATTTCCAATTTCCGTGAAGCTGATATGGCTGTTGGGGGCGAGGGTGCGCCTTTAGTTTGTTTTGCTGACGAAAAATGGTTTAAAAAAGGTAAAAATGTTTTAGTTCAAAATATTGGCGGAATTTCTAACGTTACAGTTATTTCAAATGATTATCCGACATACGGCTTTGATACCGGGCTCGGGAATATAATGATTGATTATTGTATGCGAAAATATTTTAATTTGCCTTATGATGAAGATGGAAAAATAGCATCATCCGGAAATATTTGCGATAATTGGCTTGAATTGTTGCTACAAGATGATTATTATTTTAAAGAACCTCCAAAATCCACTGGCAGAGAATATTTTTCTTCACAATACATAGAAAATATCTTGAAATTGGCTCCGAAAGAGCCTTCTGATATCATAGCTACAGTTACTGCTCTTACTGCAAAGACTATATGCAATGCTTATGAAAGATTTATTTATCCTGATATCAGTGTAGATGAAGTTATAATTGGTGGCGGAGGCGCATATAATCCGGTCTTGATGAAATTTATCAGAAATTATCTGCCTAAACACATTGAATTGAAAACACATGAAGATTATGGCATTTCCAATAATTATAAGGAAGCTATGGCGTTTGCTCTCCTTGGATATTGTACATATTATGGGATTCCAAACAATTTACCTTCATGTACAGGAGCTTCTAAAAGAGTTGTTCTTGGAAAAATTTCTTATTAATAGCAAAAAAAAATATTTACGGTTTTTCTGATTTTTAGTGATAAAACATTGGAGAATATCATGATTAACAATATATCATTTACCTCAAAGGCTGATTTATACATAAAAGCCCAAGACGAAGTAGAGTCTGTTGCACGAAAAATCCCGGATTTTTTCCCTGAGGATACAATTATTAGAAGTTTAAAAAATTCTAATGTAAGTGATGTGGGAGATTATATCAGTCCTTATGAAGTTGTTAATATTTATGAAGGCGCTCAAAAAAAAATATATAATTTGCCTAAGCGAGAAATATACACTAATTATTTCGGATAAAATTTTTAATTGTTTTAGGGATATAATTTAGTAAATCGGAAGCTAAAACTGAATATTCACTCAAATCTTCAGACGCAAGCTCACCTGCTTTTCCGTGCAAATAAACACCTAATATTGCGGCGTCAAAAGCTTCCATTTTTTGTGCAAGCAAACCTGCTATCATTCCGCATAAGATGTCTCCGCTTCCGGCTTTTGCAAGGGCGCTGTTTCCTGTGCTGTTTGTGTAAATTCTTCCGTCCGGCGAAGTTACTTTAGTTTGGTGAGTTTTTAAAACTGTTATACAATTAAATTTTTTAGAAATTTCTGTTGCGCTTTGCTCCGGATTATTTAATATATTTTCAGTTGTGCAGTTTAAAAGTCGTGATGCTTCTTTAGGGTGCGGGGTAAGGATTACATTTCTATCAAACGTATAATTTATTTTTGCTAAGATATTTAACCCGTCAGCATCAATAACCATAGGCTGTACGGTTCTTTTCTCTAATACTTCTTTAAATAAGTCTTGTTTTTCGGTTGAAAGTCCGCAGCCAATTTCTATAACGGTAGCATCCGCGATTAATTCTGTGAGTTTTTCTATTGGAGCTAAAACTATTTCTGCACTTTTTGCAGATACTGAATAGAGAACGCTCTCATCACTGACTAATTCAACGTAACCGGCTCCGATTTTTAAGGCGGAAACAGAAGATAAATATGCTGCACCCGGCATAAATTTTGAGCCTGCAATATTTAAAACCTTGCCGAATGTCCCTTTGTTAGAATTTTCTTCCCTGTGCGGAAGTTTAGGAAGTTTATAATCCATTTTGTCTGATTGCCTCATATACAACAATTGCGACGGAATTAGAAAGGTTCAAACTTCTTTGTCCTTCCTGCATTGGTATTGTTATCGCATTTTTATCTTTTACATAAATGTCGGGAAGTCCTCTTGTTTCAGGGCCAAATACTAAGAAATCACCGTCTTTAAACTCTATATCCGCATATATTTTTTTTGATTTCGTAGTCAGGTAATAAAAATTAGCACCCTTATTTGCCTCAAACAATTCTTTCATGGTGTCGATTTTATGTATATCTACACTGTCCCAATAATCTAAGCCTGCACGTTTTGTATATTTACTAGAAAGTGAGAACCCAAGTTTGCCTACCAAATATAAACTTGAACCCGTACAAGCGCACAGTCTTGCAATATTTCCGGTATTTTGCGGAATTTCAGGTTCATATAATACTATGTTAAATTTGCTCATACGAAAATTATATTACAAAAATTATTAATCATTTTGCGAAGTTGACATAATGATAAATAAATGTAATACTAAACTAATAAATGCTAAAATAAAGGAGGTTATATGAAAAGATTTTTCAAAGCTTTTACTCTTGCGGAAGTGTTAATAACCATTACAATCATTGGGGTTGTGGCGGCTTTGACATTACCTGTGTTAATTGAAAATATTGATGATAGAATTCTTGAAACTCAAAATAAAAAGGCAAAGGCTGTATTGGCTAATGGAATAAAGTTGCTTACGGCACAGACAAACAGCCCTTATATCAAAGATACACAGTTGAAAAGATGCGGTGATAACCCAGAATGTATTGCGACTGAAATGAAAAAAGTCTTCAAAATTACTGAAGATAGCTTAACATCACCGGATACATTTGGAAATATCGCTTATCTGCAAAACGAAGATGATGATAGAGAGTTCAATGCTTGGCTACCTGCCAGAGGTGGTGTTAATTATGCATTTTTGACTGCTGATGGTGCTATATTTGGAATAATTGATAACACCTCAGACAGAGAAAGTTTGACAGTAGCGTTTGATGCTAACGGTGCCAAAAACCCTAACACCGGAGAAATAGATTTATGTGTTGTCCAATTTGATGAAACAGCTCAACTTGCAACCGACGGTAAAACATGTTCAATGAATATGAATCAATTGAATAAATGTTCTACCACTAATCTGTCAGCTTGTAACCAACAACAATGTTCTTCACTTCTTGGAAGTTTCGGTTATTACTACATTTGGGCCGGAAATCATTGCGAAAAAGTATACACTGAGACACGTATATAAAAGGAGAATAAAATGAAAAAATTTAAAGCTTTTACTTTAGCGGAAGTTTTGATTGTATTGACAATTATCGGCGTTATTGCGGCTTTGACTATGCCTATATTAATAGGAAAAATTGGTGATATTGTCTTGGAAAATCAAAGAAAAAAAGCTGTTAGCGTTTTATCAAACGGTGTAAAAATGTTGATTGCTCAAAGTGGTAGTGCAAATTTGCAAGACACAGATTTAAAAAAATGTGGACCGGATAGAAATTGTATAGCCGCAGAAATTAAAAAAGCATTCAAAGTAACGGATGAAGTTTTAAACGGGAGTAAAATATCTGAAGAACAATATTTATTTGAAGATTCTACAGAAGGAATTAGGGTTTGGGATGATTTAGCAATGAATTATGCATTTACAACTTCGGACGGAATGATTTTTGGTGTAATTCAAAACCAAGCAAATAATGATAATTTATACATTTATGCTGATGTTAATGGTCTAAAAAATCCAAATGAAGGCGGTAAAGATTTTTGCTTGTACTCATTTAATGAAGTAGGTTCAGTTGCTGAATATTGTAACCCATATTTTGCACCACCAGGATGCAGCACACGCAACCCTTCAGAATGCAGCCACGAAGAATGCAACAATATGTACCCCCAACTTATATGGTATCACGGAAGCTGCATAGAAAATACCCAAAGATAAATTTAATAAGGAGAATAAAATGAAAAAATTTAAAGCTTTTACTTTAGCGGAAGTTTTGATTACTGTCGCAATTATAGGTGTTGTTGCTGCAATTGTTTTGCCGATGATATCAGATAAAATCGGTGACATAGTGTATAATAATCAAAGACAAAAAGCAATGAATGTCCTTTCTAATGGTATGAAAATGATGATAGCCCAAAGTGGCAGTGCAAGTTTAAGGGATACTGAACTGAAAAGATGCCAAGGCGATCAAAATTGTATAGCGGAAGAAATTAAAAAATCATTCAAAGTTATTACTGATAATTTATCTTCAAATAATGCTTTTAATGAAACTTATATCTTTGAAAAGCCTGAGAATCTTAATGTATGGCAAGATAGCAGTATGAATTACGTATTTGCTACTTCAGACGGAATGATTTTCGGAATATATAAAAATCAAAAAAGTGATAACACGCTAACCATTTATGCTGATGTAAACGGTTCTCAACTGCCAAATGAAGGCGGCAGAGATTTTTGCAGTTATACTGTAAGCGAGGCCGGAACTATAGCTGAAAATTGCGATACAGTTTTTGATCCTCCATACCCGTGCTTTGAATGGAATTATAGTTCTTGTAATCCTGAAGAATGTGCGGAATTGGCAAATAAAGGAGCATATGTAGGTTGGATAAACGGTGCTTGTCGAGATCGTACTCAACGTTAATTTTTTGAAATTAAGGAGAATTTTATGAAAAGATTTAGAGGTTTTACTCTTGCAGAAGTGTTGTTAGTATTGGCTATTGTTGGTGTCGTTGCGGCATTGACTATGCCTGTGTTGATTAATAAAATTAATGATAAAGTGCTTGAAACTCAGCACAAAAAAGCTCGAGCTGTGTTGGCTAACGGTGTAAAAATGATGATTGCAAAAAATACGACACCATTTTTGAAGGATACTGCTTTGAAAAAATGCAGAGAGGATCGTGAATGTATCGCAGCTGAAATAAAGAAAGAATTTAAAGTAGTAGATGACAATTTATCTTCCAATAATGCTCTCGAAATTAATTATGAATTTGATGATCAAGATATCAAATTTTGGAAAGCCGGAGATTTTGATTACATATTTACTGTTGCTGACGGTTCGACCTTCGGTATATTAAAGAACGGAGGAGATAAAAATTCATTGCTTGTTGTAGTGGATGTAAATGGCAGTAAAAATCCGAATAGAGGGGGCAGTGATTTGTGTCGTTATGAATTTGATGACCATGGCACCTTGTCAGAGCCGATATGTGAAACAAGTTACGAACCACCGAGACCGGAATTGACACCTGAAGAAGAATGCTTAAGCAGATTAAATGAATTTGGCTGTCAGCATTATTGGCGTAATAATGAGTGTGTTTATGAATGCCATAATATTGAAGTACCGATCAGCAAGGAAAATAAACTTTAAGAAAGAGGCTGTAATACAGCCTCTTTCTTTTTTAGAATAAACTTTGTTGCTCTGAAAAATTTTTATATCCGAGATGTTTGCAAGCTGCGGGGGAAACTTTCCTTCCTCGTGGTGTTCTTTGCAGAAACCCTATTTGCAACAAATAAGGTTCTGAGACATCTTCAAGAGTTCTTACATCTTCTCCTAATGCAGCAGCAAGTGTTTCAATTCCTACAGGTCCGCCATTAAATTTTTCGATAATAAGTTTTAAAAGATTTCTGTCTGTTGTGTCAAGTCCAATGTCGTCAATATTTAAAATATCAAGAGATTTGTTTGCAATATCTTCGGTAATTTTCCCGTTATTTTTTACTAACGCATAATCAGAAACTCGTTTTACCAATCTGTTTGCAATACGCGGAGTGCCGCGAGAACGGCGTGCAATAGCTTTAGCACCTTCTTCCGTTATAGCTATATCCAGAATAGAAGAAGTTCGTTTTACAACTTGAGTAAGTTCATCTTCGGTATAAAATTCCAGCCTGTGAATTATACCGAAACGATCTCTCAAAGGTCCTGATAGTGCCCCTGCTTTTGTTGTGGCTCCAATCAGTGTAAATTTTGGGAGTGGAAGTCTTAGTGTTTTTACTGTTTGTGCTTTTCCTGTCGTCATATCAAGAGAAAAATCTTCCATGGCAGGATAGAGGATTTCTTCCGCAACACGATTAAGTCTGTGTATTTCATCAATAAATAAAATTTCCCCACCTTTTAACGACATTAATATTCCAATAATATCTCTTGGTCTTTCAAGTGCAGGAGCGGAAGTGATTTTGATGTCTACGCCCATTTGCTCTGCTATGACACCGGCGAGAGTGGTCTTTCCAAGCCCCGGAGGACCATAAAATAAAAGATGATCAAGTGGAAGCTCACGTTTTTTTGCAGCTTCAATAGAAATTTTCAAAGTTTCTTTTAAAGCTGACTGACCGATGTAAGTTTCAAAAGTCTTTGGACGAATGGTATTCTCAAAATTCTTGTCGTATTCAATTGTTTCCGGCTTTATATTAACATTTTTGTCAGCCTTTTTTATCTCTTTAATATCTTTGTCGTCCGAAATTATACTCATTTGTAATTACCTTAGTTTTATGTTATCATAAATTCAAAGATAAGAAAAGGAGAGTTTATGAAAGTTTCTGAACGTTTAGAAAAAATCCCTCCGTATTTGTTCGCGGAAATCGATAGAAAAATTGCCGAAGCACGTGCTAAAGGTATTGATATAATAAGTTTAGGTATAGGTGATCCTGATACTCCGACATTACAGCCGGTTGTTGATGAAATGCACAAGGCCATAGATAATCCAAAGAACCATGATTATCCTCCTTATAACGGCACTGAAAAATTTAGAAAAGCCGCTTGTAATTGGATGAAAAAACGTTTTGGCGTTGAGCTTGATCCGGATAAAGAAATGCTTGCAAATATTGGTTCTAAAGAAGCTATTGCACATATTTTCTTTGCGTTTGTAGACAAGGGTGATTATACACTTGTCCCAGATCCGGGGTATCCTGTATATCACAATGCAACAATTTTTGCCGGCGGTACACCATACGAGATGCCTTTGTTAGAAGAAAACGGATTCTTGCCAGATTTTGATAAGATTCCTGAAGATATCGCAAGGAAATCTAAACTTATGTTTTTGAATTATCCGAACAATCCTACAAGTGCGGTTTGTGATCTTGATTTTTGGAAAAAAGCGGTGGATTTTTGTAAAAAATATGACATTTTATTATGTTCTGATATGGCATATTCCGAAATGACATTTGATGGATATAAAGCTCCGTCTGTATTGCAAGTCGAAGGCGGAAAGGATGTTGCAATAGAATTCTACTCACATTCAAAATCATACAATATGACCGGTTGGAGAGTCGGATTTGTTTGCGGTAACGCAGATGCAGTCAAAGCTCTCGGTACGATAAAAAATAACATTGATTCCGGCACATTCAAAGCAATCCAAGATGCTGCATCTGTTGCATTTGATATTGATAGTAAATATATAGAAGATTTGAATAAAATGTATCAGGCTCGCCGTGATGCCGCTGAAGAGGGATTTAAGGAACTTGGTTGGACTTTAAAACCTTCCAAAGCAACTTTTTATTTATGGCTGCCTGTACCTAAAGGTATGACATCAGAAGAGTTTGTAACTTTAATGCTTGAAAAAGCCCATGTCGTTGTGCCAAGCGGCAGAGGTTACGGAAAATACGGCGAAGGATACTTTAGAGTCGCTTTAACTAAAGATGTTGATACAATTCAAAAATGTATTAAAAGAATGAAAGATGCAGGTATACGTTATAATTAAATTTGTGGTATAATTGACTTATGGAATGTCCTAAATGTGGTTTGGAAATAGATGATAAAGCAATGGTTTGCCCTAATTGTAAAAAGGTGCTCAAACTTGCTTGCCCTATCTGCAAAACTATAAATACAACTAATACTTGTAAAAATTGCGGTTATGTGATTATAAATAAGTGTCATAATTGCGGAAAAATAAATCAAACGATTTCAAAAAAATGCAAAAAATGCGGTTTTGATACTGAGAAAAGCGTAATTATGAATGAAGCAAATACTGATAGTTTTGCTATGCTCTCAATTGATTTTCCAAATCTTTCGGATATGAAAATGCTTCTAGGTTCCGCTAAACTTTATAACAAGTTTAAAATAAATCTTGATAAAATTATTGCTGATTATGCAAAATCTATCGGGCTTAGAAGACAATTGATTGGCAAAACATATGTAATAAGGTGCGATAGGGATTATACTTTTAACAGTTCAGTCTATACTGCTATCAAAGCGGCTATTGAGCTTTTAAATTTGATAACTGAAATGAACTGTAAACTTTCAAAGAAAAAACAGGCATCGATCAGATGTAATATGTTTATTCTGAAACGTACAGTTGAAGATGATCCGGAAGATACAAATTTTGGTAT